>JBNLDE010000220.1:0-46381 GCA_050304175.1 Zhengella sp.
CTGACCGGCGCCAACTGGTCGCTCGACGCTCCCGCTTTCATGTCCGGGGATAAGAGCCCCGGCACCGGCCTGTTCGTCATCGCCATCGATCCGGCACCGGTCGCGCCTGATTTCGAAACGCGCATGGCGGCGCAGATGAAGCGGCTCTCCGAAGAGTACGGCGTTCATCTTCCCGGACTGGCAAAGGGCGAATCCTGAGATCGCGCCTTGACCGAAGGCGTCGAACTGGACGACGGCGTGCTTGAGCGGCTGCAAGCGCTTATCGCCTTAGAAATCGGCGGCGCCGCCACCCTTGATTTCGGTCAAGGTTCCGCGCGACAATACATGGCAATTATTATATATATTGTCGCGCAGCCAAAGACGGGAATTCAGTGTGGAATTGACAACGCTAGCCGACCGGTTCGGTGAACCGGTCCTGTCGGCAATGGGTGCGGTTGTGATCGGCATCCTGTTCGGCGCATTCGCCCAGAAGAGCCGGTTCTGCTTGCGCGCGGCGGCAATGGACTTCGCGCGCGGACACGTCTCCGCAAGGGTTGCGGTCTGGCTGCTGGTCTTCGGCTCGGCCCTGACGGCAACGCAATTGCTTTCATGGTTCGGGCTGGTCAACCTTCAGGAGGCCCGTCAACTCGCCTCACCGCAATCCCTCACAGGCGCGGCGGTTGGCGGCCTCCTGTTCGGCACCGGCATGATCATGGCGCGCGGCTGCGCGTCGCGGCTGCTCGTGCTCTCGGCGACCGGCAATTTGCGGGCCCTGTTGTCAGGCCTCGTGTTCGCCGTGGTCGCGCAGGCGAGCCTGCATGGGTTTTTAGCGCCGCTGCGCACCTGGATCGCAGGCACCGCCGCGACCGACCTGACCGGGGGCAACGACCTGCTGGTCTTCACCGGCATCGGCACGGGTGGCGCCGTACTGTTCTCGCTGCTCTGGGTTTCGGCCGGCCTGTTCTTCGCATGGCGCGAGCGGGCGCGGCCCGTGCTCGTTATTGCCGCGGCGGCGGCGGGCCTGATGGTGCCACTCGCCTGGTGGTTCACCAGCGAACTCTCGGCGATCGCGTTCACCCCGGTCAAGATGACCAGCCTGACCTTCACCGGTCCGTCGGCCGACACGCTGATGTTCTTCCTGCAGTCGACCAAAATCGATTTCGACGTCGGACTGGTGCCCGGCGTGTTTCTTGGCGCATTCGCGGCCGCGGCATTTTCAGGCGAACTCAGCCTGCAGGGCTGGAACGGCGGCCTGGCGATGCGCCGCTACCTGTTCGGCGCCGCGCTGATGGGCTTCGGCGGCATGCTGGCCGGTGGTTGCGCGGTCGGCGCCGGCGTCACCGGCGGATCGGTGTTCGCGCTCACCGCCTGGATCACGCTCGGCGCCATCTGGCTCGCGGCCGGCATCACAGACCGCGTTCTGGACTATCGTGCGGAGACGGCCGGGAATCCCGGATCCGCCAAGATGGCAGCATAGCTTTACGCCAAACACGCCCGACCGCGATCACGGCGCAGCCACGGCTTCGCCGCTGTCATATTCGGAGATTTCCTGCTCGTTGAAAGCCTTTTCGAACGCGGCGAGACGTTTGTGGATCGACATCAACTCGACGATCGTGCTCCAGGAATTGACGAGGTACTGGAACGAGTTCGAAACCTGGCCGAACGCCGCCGCGATCTGCTGGAACAGGCCGAGCGTAAGAGCACCGGCGGCAAAACTCGGGATTAGGATGAAGATGGTGAAAATGTTGTCCGCCTGAAGATAGAGATAGCGGGCGACGTTGAAGTACATGTAGTTGAAATAGAGGCGGAAATAGTTCTTGCGCACGTCATCGAACAGATCGCGCAGCGTGAGTATCTCCGCTCTGTCATCGTTGTCCTCGCCATAGACGAGTTCCTTGCGATAAGCCGCCTCGACCTTCTGGTTGTTGAAATAGAGACCGGGAAGTCGGATGCCGGCCACCACTAGCAGGATGGTGCCGAAGGCGGACCAGCCGAGGGCGGCCACCACCAGCGGATAGGGCACGGCGCCGATGATCGGCAGTTCGGCGACATGGTCGCCAAGGCGAACCAGGATCGGCATGAAGGCAATCAGCGTCAGGACGGAATCGATGGCGCTCGTGGCAAGATCCTCGACCGTCTCGGCGAAGCGCTTGGTGTCTTCCTGAACGCGTTGCGAAGCGCCCTCGATATTGCGCAGGCGGAGCCAGTTGTCCTGGTAGAACACGGTCATCGCCGCGCGCCAGCGGAAAAGGTAGTGGCTGGTGAAGAAGCGGGCGAGAACAATCACTGCGATGTAGACAAAGGCGATGACGGCAAAATCCCAGAGACCCCAATAGAGGTCCGTGGAGGCCACATTCTTCTCGTTGATCGCCTTGTTGATGTTGTCGAAAAACGGTCCCCGCCAGTTGTTCAGCGCAACGCTGACCTGCACCGAATAACCAACGGTGAAGATGATTACCGCAGATCCGACAACGGACCACCATTGCCACCGGTGCGGCGAATACCAGAACCAGAACGCGGTGAAGATCACGACACAAACGGTGTAATAGATGTAGTACCAGACCATGTCGTTGGTCCAGAAATAGTGCAGGGTCGCGACTTGATCAGCGCCCGGCTCCGGCGGAAGCCCGAGATAGGTTCCCCAGCCGCTCGCCCCGCCTGCGTGCCAGAGCGCCATGACGATGGCGCTCCATATCAGGAAGGACGGGAAGAAAATTCGGGGGCGCGGGAAAAACGAATGGAACACCGGGGATTACCTCTGCCTGAAATCGCTTTTCCCCTATAGCGCGGTTCGGCGTAACGCGGGATTACAATTTGGAGAGGTTCGGTTGAACCGCGGCGGCGGCGCGGCTGCCGCTAGTCCGCCAGCTTCACCCAGGCAGCGTCATTGTTCGACGATTCCACGCAGGCGGCGATGAAACGCATGCCGGCAAGACCGTCGCCGACACCGGGCAGCAGGCCTGCCGCCTCGCCCGCCGGCCGGCCGTCGCGCATGGCGCGGATCGCCGACGCGGCCTCGCTGTAAATCGTGGCGAAGCCCTCCAGATAGCCCTCCGGGTGGCCCGCCGGGATGCGCGTGACCGCACCGGCGGCGGGACCCGATCCCGCGCCACCGCGGGTAATGCGCCGAGGCGGCTCTCCCAGTGGCGCGAACCGGAGATAGTTCGGGTCTTCCTGGGCCCATTCCAGACCGCCCTTTGTGCCGTAGATGCGCAGCTTGAGCCCGTTTTCGTTGCCAGGCGCGACCTGGCTCGCCCACAGCATGCCCCTGGCCGGTTTTTCGCCGCCGCGCGCGCGAAAGCGCAACAGGATGTGGGCGTTGTCGTCGAGAAGCCGGCCATCGACGAAACTGTCGAGATCGGCGGCGAGACTGTCGGCCTGCAGCCCGCTGACAAAGGCGGCCAAATTGTAGGCATGGGTGCCGATGTCGCCGATCGCGCCGCCAATACCGGACCGGGTCGGGTCGGTGCGCCAGGCTGCCTGTTTCTGGCCTTCCTGCTCGAGCGGTTCCGTCAGCCAGTCCTGAACGTACTCGGCCTGAACCAGACGAATATCGCCGAGTTCGCCGCCGGCGACCATGTCACGGGCCTGGCGGATCATCGGATAGCCCGTGTAATTATGGGTCAGCACGAACAGTTTGCCCGACTTTTCGACGAGGTTCGCCAGCTTTTCAGCGTCTTCCAGCGACGAGGTCAGGGGCTTGTCGCAGATCACGTGAATCCCGGCATCCAGGAACGCCTTGGCCACCGGGAAATGGAGGTGGTTGGGCGTGACGATCGAGACCGCCTCGATGCCGTCGATATGCACCGCCTCGCGGCGGGCCATTTCATCGAAGGAAGCGTAAGAGCGTGCAGGATCGATCCCGAGCTCGATTGCCGAGGCAGCTGCCCTGGCGGGATCGGAAGAGAGGGCCCCCGCCACGAGCTGGTAGTGGCCATCGAGGCGCGCGGCGATACGGTGCACGGCGCCAATGAAAGCCCCCTGCCCGCCACCGACCATGCCGAGCCTGATCGGCCTTCCCACGAAATTCTCACCCGTTGCCGCGACCATGTCCCTACTCCAGAAGTGTTATCTTTGCCGCCCGTGAACGCCGCAGTTCCGTCAGGCGATCCCGAGCATGTTGCGGATCTGCTGGCGATCGGTCGAGCCGCCGGCGAAATCGTCGAACGTCTTGTCGGTGACCCGTATGATGTGATTGGTGATGAACGGCGCGCCCTCCGCCGCACCGGCTTCCGGATGCTTCAGGCAGCATTCCCATTCGAGCACTGCCCAACTGTCGTAGCCGTGGGTGGCGAGGCGCGAAAAGATACCCGAAAAGTCGACCTGTCCGTCGCCCAGCGACCGGAAACGCCCGGCGCGCGAGAGCCATGGCTGGTAACCGGAATAGACGCCCTGGCGGCCGTCCGGATTGAACTCGGCGTCTTTCACGTGAAAGGCGCAGATGCGCTCGTGATAGATGTCGATGAAGGCGAGGTAGTCGAGTTGCTGCAGCAGGAAGTGCGACGGATCGTAGTTGATCTGGCAACGCGGGTGGTTGTCCAGCCGCTCGAGCAGCATTTCGAAGGTCGCGCCGTCGAAAATATCCTCGCCCGGGTGCAACTCGAAACCGACATCGACGCCCACCTCGTCATAGGCATCGAGGATTGGCCGCCAGCGCGCAGCCAGTTCGCCAAACGCCTCCTCGATCAGTCCGGCAGGGCGCTGCGGCCAGGGATAGAGATAGGGAAACGCCAGCGACCCCGAAAACGACACGCTGGCATCGAGTCCGAGATGGCGCGAGGCGCGAGCGGCATAAAGCATCTGCTCGACCGCCCACTGCTGGCGCGCGCCCGGATTGCCGTGAACGGCTTCCGGCGCAAAGGCATCGTACTGGGCGTCATAGGCCGGGTTGACCGCGACCAGCTGGCCCTGGAGATGGGTCGAAAGTTCCGTGATCTCGACGCCCGCCTCGGCGCACATGCCCCTGACGTCGTCGCAATAGGCCTTCGATTCGGCAGCCTGTTTCAGGTCGAAGAGGCGACCGTCCCAGCTCGGGATCTGGATGCCCTTGTAGCCGAGCGAAGCCGCCCATTTCGTGATGGCCGGCAGGGAGTTGAACGGCGCATCATCTCCGGCGAATTGCGCCAGGAACAAACCCGGCCCTTTCATTGTCGAAGGCATTTTGGACCTCTTGCTGGGAATGTTTCCGGCGGCTCCATCGTCATTGTCCTGCCCCCGGAATGTAGGAAAATCGCGAAAAATCCGCGGTTCTGGCGCTGCCGCTGGTGTCGAAGCAGGCCATGCCGACAAACGCGCCGGTGAACGACGCGTGCTCGCCGCGCCCGCCCTCGTCGGAGATCACGCTGGCGTCGAGCACGGGGCCGATCTTCTGCCAGTCGCCGCCGGCGCGGTAGAAGAACTGCAGATCGGCATCCTCGACCTCGACCGCGAGTTCGACCGGCCCCTCGCCCGGCACCGGAACGGGTTCGTCGAGCGGGAACGAGAGCTTGCCATCGGGCCACTGGCCCGGACAGCTCAGTATGGTGAGCGAGCGGCCGGCCTTCTCGTGCCAGGTGACGGCGAGGAAATGGAACTTGTGGCGGTTGTAATAGGCAGTCAGGCCGGCGGCCTGCTGGAAACTGACGGGATCGAACGCCAGCGCCGTCTCGGCGCGATAGCGGAAATGCTCCTGCCGGCGCGCCACCAGGGACTGTTCGAACCAGCTGCCGATGGATTCGCGGCCGATGAGCCGGAGCCGCGAACCGGTGAGCGTGAAGATCCGTTCGGGACAGGGCGTGCGCAGCCATTGGAACTCTTCGGGCAGACGGCCATTGTCGAAGACACGTTCTACCGCGGCCGGCGGCGCGCGCTTGACCCCCACGACCGGTGCCGGCACGTCGACCAGCGGAACCGGGCTTCCGCTCTCCGGATAGAGCCAGCCGTCGTCCTTCCAGACGCATTGCTGGATCGCCGTCTCGCGGCCCAGCGGCGAGCGGCGCATGCCGGGCAGCGGCCGCGAGCACAGATGGGTGTGATAGACCGCGCCGTAGGGCGTCTCGACGATCTGGCCGTGGCCGGCGCGCTGGAGCGTGGCGTCGGGCGCATCCTTGGACGTGAAGAGATGGACGTCCGGATGCAATTCGTACGGACCGTCGATCTGGCGCGCGCGCGCCATGGTAACGGCGTGATCGTAGCCGGTGCCGCCCTCCGCGGCGGTCATGTAGTACCAGCCGTCGCGCTTGAACAGGTGCGGCCCCTCGACCAGGCCGTGCGCGCTGCCGGCGAAGATGTTTTCCGGTGCGCCGACCAGCTTGCCCGCCTTCGCGTCGTATTCCTGGAGCAAGATACCCGCGAAGGCGGGATGCTTTGGGCTTCCGCCGACCGAATCCGAGCGATGGTTCCAAACCATGTTGAGAAACCATTTGCGGCCGTCGTCATCGTGAAAGAGCGACGGGTCGAAACCCGAGGAATTGACATAGACCGGGTCGGACCACGGCCCGGCGATCGCGGGGGCGGTCACGATGTAGTTGTGCGCGTCCTTGAAATTGCCGTCGAGACGCTTGACGTCGGTATAGACGAGCCAGAACAGGCCATCGGCATGGGACAAGCAGGGTGCCCAGATGCCACCGGAGTCGGGATTTCCACGCATGTCGAGCTGGCTGGCGCGCTCGAGCGGGCGCTTGACCAGCCGCCAGTTCACCAGGTCGCGGGAATGGTGGATCTGGACGCCGGGGTACCATTCGAAAGTCGAGGTGGCGATGTAGTAGTCTTCGCCCACGCGGCAGATCGAGGGGTCGGGATTGAAGCCCGGAAGGATCGGATTGCGGATCATTTGCGCTGCGGTCCCTTCCGTTCGGACGAAGCCGCCCAGAGGTTGATGTCGGCATCGCGGGCATAGCCGTCGATCTCGGCCAGTTCCGCAGCCGAAAACCCGGCATTCGAAAGCGCGCCGGCGCAATCCTCCACCTGCTCGGGGCGGCTGGCGCCGATCAGCGCCGACGTAACCCGTCCTCCGCGCAGCACCCAGGCCAATGCCATCTGCGCCAGCGTCTGGCCGCGGCGTTCGGCAATGGCGTTGAGCGCGCGGATATTCGCGATGTTGCGGTCGTTCAGGAACTCGGTTCGCAGCGACTTGCCCTGTGTCGCCCGGCTGCCCTCGGGTATGCCATCCAGATATTTTCCGGTCAGCATGCCCTGCGCGAGCGGCGAGAACACGATCGAACCGATACCGAGGTCGTCGAGCGTGTCGAGCAGGCCGTCCTCCTCGACCCAGCGGTTGATCATCGAATAGCTTGGCTGGTGGATCAGGCAGGGCGTGCCGAGATCCTTGAGGATCGCCACCGCTTCGCGCGTGCGTGCTGAGTTGTAGGACGAGATTCCGGCGTACAGCGCGCGGCCCGAACGTACGATATGGTCGAGCGCCATCATCGTTTCTTCCAGCGGCGTGTCCGGATCGAAGCGGTGGGAGTAAAAGATATCGACATAGTCCAGGCCCAACCGCTTCAGGCTCTGGTCGCAGCTGGCAACCAGGTATTTGCGGCTGCCCCACTCGCCATAAGGGCCGGACCACATCCCGTAACCGGCCTTCGACGAGATGATCAGCTCGTCGCGATACCCGGCGAGATCGGTGCGCAGGATTTCGCCTAACGCCTGCTCCGCCGATCCGGGCGGCGGGCCGTAATTGTTGGCGAGGTCGAAATGGGTAATGCCCAGATCGAAGGCCCTGCGGCAGATCGCCCGCTTGGTCTCGTGGGCGGTGTCGCCGCCGAAATTGTGCCACAGCCCGAGCGAGATCGCCGGCAGGAGCAGCCCCGAACGGCCGCATCGCCGGTAGGTCATGCTGTCGTAACGGTTTTCGGCGGGCGTCCACATCGCGGTTACTTTCCGCTCCTCTTCATCAGCGCGCGTGCTTCCTTCACACCAAGCGGCTCGGGGCGCTGGCAGGTTGTCGAGACGTCGACGTAGCGACCGGTCTCGCCGGCTCTCAGGATCGAGGTCATCACATCGACCGCGTGCAGGGCGAGTTCTGCCGAGCAGCGGTGCGGCCTGTCTTCGAGAATCGCAAGAGCCATGTCGGCCAGACCGGCGGCGCGGTAATTCGCGTGCACCGGATCCTTTCGCGGGTAGTTCGGGACCGCGAAGGGATGATCCCATTTCGGCAGCTTCTTCGCGGGTTTTTCATGCTTGGTCACAAGCACCTTCCCGCCGAAGAAGTTCGGGTCCGGGACGTGCAATGTGCCCTCCTCGCCGTAGAGCTCCATGTTCTCGTGGCCGTGCTGCCACACATCCCAGCTTGCGCCGAACATGACGGTGGCGCCGCTTTCGAACTCCAGCAGGGACTGGATGGTCGTCGGCGTCTCGACCCTGATCTTGTCGCCGTTGCGCGGCTTGGACGTGATCGTGCGTTCCGGCGCCGGCGTGGTTGCGAGTGCGGCGACCCGCTTCACCGGACCGACGAGCTGGATGAGGTTGGTGATGTAGTAGGGTCCGATGTCGAGTACCGGCCCGCCGCCGGCCTTGAAGAAGAAGTCCGGATTGGGGTGCCAGTGCTCCATGCCGTGGCTCATGACAAAACACGTTCCGGAGGTAATCCTGCCAACTGCACCGCTGTCGATCATGTGCCGCGCAAACTGATGCGCTCCGCCCAGGAATGTGTCGGGCGCGGAACCGACGCGCACGCCCTTTTTGGCAGCGGCCTTGAGAAGCGACGCCCCTTCCTTGAGCGACAGCACGAACGGCTTTTCGGAATAAACGTGCTTTCCCGCCGCCACGGCCTTGCCGGAAACCTCGTAGTGGGCGGCGGGAATTGTCAGGTTGACCACGATGTCGATGTCGGGCGCGGCCAGAAGGCCGTCGACCGTGTCGGCGCGAATGCCGAATTCCTCTGCCCTGGCCTTTGCCACGGACTGGTCGAGGTCGGCGCAACTGCGGATCTCGATCCCCTTGAACAGCGGCGCCAGCGACAGATAGGCAGCCGAGATGTTGCCGCAGCCGATTATTCCCACGCCAAGTGTCCGCGCCATGTTCAGGCTCCTTCGACGATGTTGCGCAGAGCCCTGATCGACCGGGTGGCAAAGCGCCGGTGATCGTTCGGCTTGTCGTGCTCCATGATGAAGATGCCGGCATTCGTTCCCCGCAGCGCCGCCCAAATCCCGGCCCAGTCCATCGTCCCGTGGCCGACATCGGCCCAGCCGTCCTCGTCGGCGCATTCGCCCGCCGGCGCGATATCCTTGACATGCACCGCGGTGATGCGATCGCCATAGCGGCGGATCCAGTCAAGCGGGTCGGCGCCGCCGCGCACGACCCAGGCGATATCCGCTTCCCAGGACAGGTCGGGACCGCCCTCGAAAATGTGCTCCAGCGGCACGGAGCCGTCTTCCAGCGTTTCGAATTCGAAGTTGTGATTGTGCCAGCCGAAATCGAGGCCGGCAGCGCGGAACGGCTTGCCGGCCGCCTGAAGCCGCTCACCGAATGCGCGCCAGCCGGCGGCATCCCCGGGACGATCGTCCGGCATCAGGAACGGGCAGTAGACCGCACGCATCCCCGCCGCGGCCGCAATCTCGAGCGCCTTGTCCGGTTCGCCTTCAAGCATGTCGATGCCGAAATGGCCGGACGGCATGGACAGGCCCGCCTCGGCAAGCGCGGATTTGAGCGTGGCGGGGTCACCGTAGACGCCGCCATACCCTTCGACCTGGGAATAACCCAAGTCTTTCAACATTTTGAGGGTTTCGATCAGCGGCGGAAATTCCCGCGAGGAATAAAGCTGATAGGAGATATCGGCCATGTGTATTCGTGCTCCGCAAGAGTGACGCCCTGCGGGCGCCAAACAGATGGTTTCAAGAGCCGCCGCGCAGCGCGGCGGCGGTATCAGAGACGCATTTCGGATTCCGCCGAAAAGATCGAAGCGTGCGCCGGGTCGAAACCGACAAGCACACGATCGCCCTTGGCGAAGGTTGACTGGCCGTCGACCCTAAAGCGGAATTCCTGATCGCCAAAAGTCGACCAGACCAGGGTGTCGGCCCCCATCGGCTCGACGACATCTACGACGACCTCCTGGTTGACTGGCTCGTCGGCTGCCGCCTTGCCGGTGGAGATGTGCTCCGGGCGGATGCCGAACGTGACAGCACCGGGCACCGGTCCGTCGCCCGAAAAATCGTAGCGCTCGAGGCCGATCCTCGTGTCACCGGCCGCGAACGCCGGCTCGCTGTTGTGCTCCAGCATGCCATCGATGAAATTGATCCCCGGCGAGCCGATGAACCCTGCGACATACTTGTTGACCGGGCGGTTGTAGATCGTTGCCGGATCGGCAAGCTGCAGGATCGCACCGCCGCGCATGATTGCAATGCGGTTGGCCAGCGTCATTGCCTCGATCTGATCGTGGGTGACGTAAATCATCGTGGTGTTGCCGAGCTGGTGGTGCAGGCGCTTGAGCTCGACGCGCAATTCCGCGCGCAACTTGGCGTCGAGATTGGAAAGGGGTTCGTCGAACAGAAAAACATCGACATCGCGCACCAGCGCCCGGCCAATAGCGACGCGTTGGCGCTGACCGCCGGAGAGTTGGGCCGGCTTGCGTTTCAACAGCGGTTCGATGTGCAGGATTTCGGCGGCGCGGGCGATGCGCTTGTCGATCTCGTCCCTGGGGACGCGGGCGTTTTTCAGCCCGAAGGCCAGGTTTCCCTCGACCGTCATCTGCGGATAGAGTGCGTAGGACTGGAACACCATGCCAATGCCACGATCCTTGGGTTCCTCCCAGGTGACATTCTTGCCGTTGATAAAAATCTGGCCGCCGGAAATGTCGAGCAACCCGGCGATGCAGTTGAGAAGCGTTGACTTGCCGCAACCCGACGAACCGAGCAGAACCAGGAACTCGCCCTCCTGTACCTCGATGTTGAGGTCCTGCAAGACCTTCACCTCGCCAAAATTGAGATCCAGGTTTTTTACAGAGACGTTACCCATGGTTCACCCCTTCACGGCGCCGGCGGCGATGCCGCGAACAAACAACTTTCCAGAGACGAAATAGATCGCCAGCGGCACCAGGCCGGTGATGATCGTCGCCGCCATGTTGACGTTGTATTCCTTCACGCCCTGGACCGAGTTGACGATATTGTTGAGCTGGACCGTCATCGGATAGGTGTCCGGCTTGGTGTAGACGACGCCGAACAGGAAGTCGTTCCAGATGCCAGTCACCTGCAGGATCATCGCCACGACGAAAATCGGCAACGACATCGGCAGCATGATCTTGAAGTAGATCGCCCAGAAACCGGCTCCGTCGACACGCGCGGCCTTGAACAGGTC
The DNA here is from genome assembly GCA_050304175.1 of Zhengella sp. GTDB lineage: Bacteria > Pseudomonadota > Alphaproteobacteria > Rhizobiales > Rhizobiaceae > JAIOIW01. The sequence goes on from JBNLDE010000220.1 coordinate 11,254, forward strand.
TTCCGGCACCGACGCGAAGTAGTTGCGGAACAGCAGCGTGAGGATCGGCATGCCGAAGATCGTATGAACGAGCACAAGACCGGTCAGGCTGCCATAGAGCCCGATCTCACGCAGGATGATGACCAGCGGATAGAGCATCACCTGGTAAGGGATGAAGGCGCCGACAATCAGGATGATGAAGAAGGTCTCAACCCCCTTGAAACGCCAGTTGGCGAGCGCGTAGCCGTTGACCGACGCAATGGCGATCGACAGGAACACCGATGGAATGGTGATACGAACCGAATTCCAGAAGCCCCGTGACAGGCCTTCGCAGTTGAGCCCCGTGCAGGCTTCCGCCCACGCCTTCACCCAGGGCTGGAAAGTTATCTCGACAGGCGGCGAGAAGATGTTTCCCAGGCGGATTTCGGGCATCCCCTTCATCGAGGTGACGACCATCACGTAAAGCGGCAGCAAATAGTACAGGGCAACGACGATCAGTGTGCCGTAAAGAATGATATTGCGGCGCGAAACGAGCTTGCGGGGCTTGGCGCCGCGCGGCGCGTCGGCAGCGATCGTGATACCCGGCGAGGCGAGTGTGGCGTCGTTAGCCATGGCGTTTCTTGCCTCCGAATTCGAGATAGGCCCAGGGCACCACGACGATCACGACGCTCAGCAGCATCATGGTGGATGCGGCGAAGCCCTGGCCGAGATTCTGCGACAGGAACATGGCGTCGTAGACGTATTTGGCCGGCACCTCCGAGGAAATCCCCGGGCCGCCGCCGGTCTGCGCGACGATCAGGTCGTAGACTTTGATGATGCCCGAGGCGATCAGCACCAGGGCGGTAATAAGGATGCCGCGCATCATCGGGAGGACGACGTACAGATATGTCTTCCACATCGGGATGCCGTCGATACGGGCAGCTTTCCAGATGTCCTCGTCGATGCCGCGCAAGCCGGCGAGCATCAGGCACATGATCAAACCCGTCTCATGCCACAGCCCGGCTATGAGGACGCCATAAATGACGATGTCGGCATTGTAGAGAGGGTCGAAAGTGAAGGACTGCCAGCCAAGACCGCGCACAACTGCCTGGACGCCGAAATCGGGATTTAAAATCCATTGCCAGGCAAGCCCGGTGACGATGAAGCTGAGGGCGAACGGATACAGGAATATTGTCCGGAATGTATCTTCGAAACGGATCTTCTGATCGAGGAGCGCCGCCAGCAAAAAGCCGATGGTCATTGCGAAAACCAGCGAAAACACGCCGTAAATCGCGAGGTTCTCGATCGAAATGATCCATTTGCTGCTTGCCCAGAGACGTTCGTACTGGGCCAAGCCAATGAATTTCTCGCGCGGGAGCAGCTTGGAATTGGTGAATGAATACAGGATCGTCCAGGCCGTGCCGCCGACGAAGACGACGGACGCGGTCAGGATCATGGGAACCGCTGCCACCTTGGCGTTGGTATTCCGAAGCCAAGTCGATGGTCGCTTGTCTTGTGTCATACCCCGACCCTCATCTCGATAGCGTAATCGCAGTTGCCCGGGACCACCGGTTCCGCCCGTGACAGACGGAACCGGTTGCCGCGCGAGCTACTGGGAGGTTAATCCGCGCTGGCGATGATAGCCGTAAAACGCTCCTGCGCATCGGCGGCCGTAATCGTCGGGTCGTTGAAGAACTCGACGAACAGATCGTTGATCTGCTGGTTCGTGTCGGACGACATCATCTCGTTGGTGTCAGGGACGATATTGCCCTTGGCAAGAATGGCCAGCCCCTTCTTCATGCAGTCATTGGCTGCGGCGAGATCGACATCGCCACGCACCGGCAGCGACCCTTTCTTGAGGTTGAAGGCAACCTGGGTCTTCGGCGAGAGCATGACGGATGCAAGTTCGCCCTGGGCTTTGGTCTTCTCGGCATCGTCCAGCTTCGGGAAATAGAATGCGTCACCGCCGGTCGAGATGACCTCATGTACGCCGAGGCCGGGAAGGCAGGTGTAATCCTTGCCGGCAACCTGTCCGGCCACCTGGAACTCGCCCTGGGCCCAGTCACCCATGATCTGACCGCCGGCCTTACCGGTGATCACCAGGTTGGTCGCCTGGTTCCAGTCCTGGACATTGGAGCCCTTCGACATCGAACGCGCATCATCGGCCGCCTTGAACACCTTGGCGATCTCGGGGCCTGCCGCCGCCTCGGCATCCTTGCCCTTGTAGACCTTCTGGTACATGTCCGGGCCGGCGATCGCGACCATCAGGACGTTGAATGCGCCGGAGGTCTGCCAGGGCTGCTGACCCACGGCGAGCGGAATGATGCCGGCCTTTTCAAGCGCCGGCGCAGCGGCGACGTATTCGTCCCAGTTCGTCGGCACCGGTACGCCCGCCTTTTCGAATGCGGCATTGGAAAGCCACAGCCACTGCCAGGAGTGAATGTTGACCGGGACGCAATAGATCTTGCCGTCCAGGGTGCAGTTGTCGAGCAGACGCGCAGGCTTGATCACGTCGCGCCAATGCTCCTTCTCGGCAATGTCGGTCAGGTCGCGCATCAGGCCGGCCTCGACCAGTTCCTCGGCTTGGCGGCCGTGGTTGAACTGGGTGGCGCCCATCGGGTCGCCGCCGGTGATGCGGCTGATCATGATCGGCCGCGCGGTACCGCCGGATCCGGCGATCGCGCCGTCGACCCAGTGATTTCCGGTCGCGTCGAACGCCTTGGCGAATTCGGCAACAGCCGCAGCCTCGCCGCCGGACGTCCACCAGTGAGTCACTTCCAGATCGGTCGCACTGGCACCGGCCATCGAAAGGCCGAGTGCCGTCGCGCTGGCAAGCATTACCTTAAAGGATTTCATTATTTCCTCCCTATTGAACCAAAACCGGCTTTTTCGGGTCTCGCCCGCGCCAGTATCCTCCTCACCGGCCTCCAACCGATGTAATCGATTACAAAGACTGCTTTCCTTGTGCACTGCAATCGATTACATTGAAGCGTGACGCGGAATCGGAAATGAGTCAAGTTTAAATTCACCCCTCGAATTAATTGAGGATTTCAAACCGGTTGGAGCAGATGGCGACCAAGAGGCTGGTTCCCAAAATCAAGGATGTTGCCCGCGCAGCCGGCGTATCGACGGCCACGGTCAGCCGCGTGCTCAACCAGCCGGCGGTTGTTGCCGAGGCCACGCGCGACACGGTTCTCAAGGCCGTCGAACAGACCGGATACCGGATCAATGTCGCCGCGAGCAACCTTCGGCGGCGGCGCACAGGCGCGATCGTGGTGCTGGTCCCCGACCTCGGAAACCCGTTCTTTTCGCGCATTCTCGCGGGCATCGAATCCTCGGCCGCTGCCGCCGGTTTCAGCGTGCTGATCGTCGATACGAGGCAGCCCAAGCTCAAGCAGGACCAGACCATCGCGCATCTTCACCGGACACGGGCGGACGGGCTCATCGTTCTCGATGGCTCGCTGTCGCGCGAGTTGCTCACCGGAGAAGCCGGCGACAACACGATCCCGCCGGTCATCTTCGCCTGTGAATGGCTGGAGGGCGGCGTTTTCCCGTCGGTGGTGATCGATAATGAACACGGCGCCCTGCTCGCGGTACGCCATCTCTACCAATTGGGCCACACCAGGATCGGTCACGTGGCCGGGCCGGAAGGCAACGTGCTGACCACTGCGCGCAGACAGGGCACCCGCGACGCGCTCGACCGACTCGGCCTTGAAATCCGGGAAAATTGGTTTCTCAAGGGCGACTTTTCGTTGCAGTCCGGCGTAGACGCGGCACAAGCCTGGCTGGCGCTCGAGGAGCGGCCGACGGCGATGTTCTGCGCAAGCGACCAGATGGCATGCGGTTTCATTTCCGAACTCAACCGCCATGGCGTCAGCGTACCGGGAGAGGTTTCGGTCGTCGGATTCGACGACATCGACATCGCCAAGCGCTTCATCCCGGCGCTGACAACGGTGCGCCAGGCCCGCAACATGATCGGCGCGACCGCCGCCGAATTGCTGATTGAGCGGATCGAAAGCGCGCCGGACGACACCGCGGAAGCAACCCGCCAGGTCATCCCGATCGAGTTGATCGTGCGCGACTCCACCTCCGCCCCCGCATGACCGCCAGGCAGCGGGGTCCAAGGCCCGCCGATTGCCGCCCTGTCAGACGGCCTGCTTCCACTCGACGCGGCTGGTCTTTCGACCGGTCCAGTCCGCTGTCGCCTTGATGCCGCCGAGCGGGAAAAAATGCGCCTGTGCGATCAGGCTGCCGGGATTGGCTGCCCGGTATTCGGCGAGTTCGGTCAGAATCTCGTCCGGCTCGAAGGGCAGCAAGAGTTTCTTCAGGTCCATGGCCCGGCGTTGCAAAACCTTGATCGACGGCCCGACGCCGCAGGCGACCGCATATTTGATCAGCGTTTGCAGCTTGGCCGGTCCGGCGACGCCGACATGGATCGGCAGCGTCATGCCTGCGTTCTGCAGGCGCTCGGACCAGGCAATCACCGCCTTGGCATCGAACGCGAACTGAGTGGCGATGGCCATCTGCGCATCGGTGCGCTGCGCGAAGGCTTGCTTCCAGTTGAGCGCGCTGTCGACTGCGGCTGTCGAACCGTCCGCATCGATGTCCTTGTTGCCTTCCGGGTGACCGGCAACATGCAGGCGGGTGAAGCCGTGCTTGTCGAACAGGCCGGTCTCCATCATTTGAATCGAACTGTGGAATTCGCCATAGGGCTTCTCGACGCCGCCCGCCAGCAGAAGCGCTTGATCGACGCCGGCCTCGTCGCGATAGCGAAGGATCCAGTCTTCGAGCATCGCCGCATCCTTCAGGATCCGGGCCGGGATGTGCGGCATGGCCGAGAAACCCTCGGCGGTTAGCCGTTTGGCCGTCGCGACCATCTCGTCGATCGGCGTACCCTCGATGTGGGCGACATAGACCCGCGTGCCTTGCGGCAGCAGATCGCGGAAATCCTCAACCTTGGCCGCGGTGCGGGGCATGACCTCGATGGAAAAGCCGGACAGAAAGCTTTGAAGCGCGTCGTTTTCGTTCTGATTGTCGCCCCGGCGACGGTCCAGGAATTGCAGCACGGTCATCCCTCCACGCGAAGAACCCTGTCGGTGCATTATGTATACAACTCGTACGCAGTTTTGGCAATACTTCGCATCCGATGAGTGCCTATCCACTGTTTAACGTGCTTTTCGCGGATTTTCACATCCGTTCGGTATGCAGGTGTTCGTTGAATGCATACATTACCAATGCCTGGGCAAACAACGGGATCCGCGGCGGCACCCCACTGCCTCCCCACCGCAGCAACGCCGGCGGGCCCGCGCGGCGCAGACCGCCGCACGCGGATTTTCGCGGCGTAATCCTGGTGGGGCGGACGGATCCGGTCTGCGGGGAGCAGTGCCGCTAGCGCGCGAACACGACCGTCTTGCGCCCGTTGACCAATACCCGGTCCTGCAGGTGCCAGGTCACCGCGCGGGCCAGAACCCGGCGCTCGATGTCGCGCCCCTTGCGCACCAGATCCTCCGGCGTATCCGCATGCGTCACATGCTCGACGTCCTGGGTGATGATGGGGCCCTCGTCGAGGTCTTCGGTCACGTAATGGGCCGTCGCGCCGATCATCTTGACGCCACGCTCGTGGGCCTGGTGGTAGGGCTTTGCGCCCTTGAAACCGGGCAGGAAGGAGTGGTGGATGTTGATGCAGCGCCCGGAGAGGTAGGCAGAGAAATCATCGGACAGGATCTGCATGTAGCGCGCCAGAACGACGAGCTCGGCTCCGGTTTCCTCGATCACTTGTTTTATGCGGGCTTCCTGGTCGGCCTTGGTGTCCCGGGTAATCGGGAAATGATGATAGGGGATGCCGCGATGCAGGGTGAGGTTCAGCGCTTCGGCGGGGTGGTTCGAAACAATGCCGACGCACTCCATGTCCAGTTCGCCGATCCGCATCCGGTAAAGCAGATCGCCCATGCAGTGATCGAACTTGGAGACCAGGATCAGCACACGCCGCTTCTCGCCCGCGGCCCGCAACCTCCAGTCCGCCCCGATATCCGTGGCGATGACATCAAGGGAACGCCTCAGGCCGTCCGGCGCACCGTCCTTGGAAAAGGCAGTGCGCATGAAGAACTTGCCGGTTTCCGGATCGTCAAACTGTTGCGCCTCTGTGATGTTGCCCCCGTTCTGCGCCAGGCAGGTGGCCACTGCCGCCACGATACCGGGCCGGTCTTCGCAGCTCAGGGTCAGGATATAGTCGGTCATCATGTCTCCAATCGGGTATTGTCCGCGCGGCTGCGCGCCGCCGCGATCACGGTCGGGCTCGTCAATTCGCCTATCCGATCATGGTGTCGGGCAGGACGAGGACGATCTGGGGAAACAGCACGAGAATGATCAGGGTCACCAGCATGGCAATCCAGAACGGGATCACGCCGACAAAGATCTGGCCGAGCGGGACATTGCGCGCCACCGATTTGACGATGAAGACGTTGATGCCGACCGGCGGCGAGATCAACCCCATCTCGAGTGTCAGCACCACGAGCACGCCAAACCAGATCGGATCGACGCCTAGCTGGGTGATGATCGGGAAAAAGATCGGCAGGGTCAGCACCATCATGGCAAACCCTTCCAGGAAGCACCCGAGCACCAGATAGATCGCGAGGATCAGGGCCAGGACCGAAAGGACCGACATGTTGAGGCCGGATATGGCGGAGCCGACGAACTGCGGAATATGACTGAGCGCGAGAAAGGGATTGATGAGATGCGCCGCGATCAGGATGAGCATGACCGTCGCGGTCGTGACGATGGAGTCCTTGGTCGCATCCCAGAGGGTAGCCACGGTGAGCTTCGCGGTAAAAAAGCCGATCGCAATCACGAAGCCGGCGCCGACCGCGGCCGCCTCGACCGGTGAAAAGACGCCACCGTAGATTCCGCCAATGGTAACAAAGATCACAAAAGCGATCGGTCCGGCGCCGACAAACGCCCGCAGTTTCTCGCGCGCGGTCGTTTTCGGACCGGTCGGTCCGAATGCCGGGTTCCACCAGCATATCGCGCTGACCGTCAGAACGAAGAGCGTGAGCAGCAGCAGGCCCGGCAACACCCCTGCGAGGAACAGCCGCCCGATCGATTGTTCGGTGAGGATCGCGTAGATCACAAACCCGGTGGAGGGCGGGATCAGGATTCCGAGCGTGCCGCCGGCGGCGACAACCCCGGTCGAAAGGCGCGGGTCATAGTCGAAACGCTCCATCTCGGAGAGCGCCACCTTGCCCATGGTCAGGGCCGAGGCAACCGAAGAACCGGACAGTGCGGCGAAACCGCCGCAGCCGATCACTGTGGCGGACGCCAGGCCGCCGCGGATCTGGCCGATGATGGCGTAGGCCGCGTCGTAGAGCTTTCGGCTCATGCCCGTGGCGGACGCAACGTTGCCCATCAGGATGAACAGGGGAATGACGACCAGCTCGGGCGACGACGCGAGCGTGAAGGCTTCGGAAGCCAGCGTGCTGTTGGCCGCATTGTATCCGTTCAGGGCGGCGATCCCGAAATAGCCGACGACAAACATGGCAAATGCCACCGGTATCCGGATGATGACCAACAGCAGGAGGACGGCGAGACCGATCAGGCCGATGGTCGACTCGTTCATCTCGGCGGCTCCTGCGTGCGGACATCGCGTCGGCCGAACGCCAGTTCGACAGCGCGCAACGCCATCCCGAACGCCGTCAGAACGGCGAATGCGCACAAGGCCCACTGAAACCACGCCTTGGGGAGGTTCAGAAGGTTGGTGGACAGGTTCAGCATCAACGAGAGCTGGGCGCTGGCGAACACAGTCCAGGCGATCATGAGGAATATCGCGGCGCCGAGAAGCGCGGAAACGATGTCAATCAACCAGTTGAAGCGGTCCGCGAAAAAACGTTCGAAGACGTCGATTGCGATATGGCCGCCCTGCCGGTCGCAAACCGCCATCGCGCCGAAGACAACGATGACCATGGTCATGGTGATCAGGTCCTGCGAGCCCAGCAGCGGATACCCGACCGCGCGGCCGATGACATCGACGAGGATGACAACCACCTCGACGAGCAGACCCGCAGAACCAATAATCGCGGACAGGCCGATCAGCCTGTCCGCAATCTGCCGCATTGCCAGCATCGGGTTTATTCGCCCCGCATCGCCTTGAGCACGTCGGCCGCGCCGAGATCGGCTATGACCTTGTCAGACACCGCGAGGGTGATCTTGGCAAAGGCGTCGACTCCGTCGGCATCGAGCTCGATCACGGTCTTGTTCGGGTCGGCCTTGAGCGCGGCAATCGTCTTGTCAGCCTTGGCGTTCCAGGCGTCTTCCGCGCTCTTGGACAGCCCGCGTCCGCTATTGGCGTCGATCGCCGCCTTCTGGTCGTCGGGGAGCGAGTCGTACTTGGCCTGGTTCATGACCGCGAAAAACGCAATCCGGCCAAGCGGGGCACCGATCGTGTAGCTGTTGGCGACTTCCAGCAGCTTGAAATCGGCGATCGCGCTCGATCCCGTGATGATGCCGTCGATCAGCCCTGTCTGCAGGGCGTTGTAGACCTGCGGAATCGGCATCTGCACCGGGGTTGCGCCCAGCGCCTTGACCACATCGGCGGCAACGGCGCCGGCGACGCGGATCTTCAGACCGGCCAGGTCCTCCGGCTTGCGGATCTCGCGATCCCGCATGATCATGACATTGGGCTCGGACACCCACAATGCGAGCGGCTTGGTGCCCGGATACTCGGACGCCAGGTGGCCGTCATAGGCGTTCCACAGCATGTCATAGCCGGTCGCGCCCGGTTTCACCGAGCCGGGCAGCTCGACGATCATCGTTTTGGGAAATTGCGACGAGGTATAGCCCTGCAGCCCCCACGACATGTCGGCGGCGCCCTGGACCACGCGCACATATTGCTCGACCGGTCCTGCGCCGAGCTCGCCGCCCGGATAATTGCGGATCGTCAGCGCACCATTGGTCGCCGCCGAAACCCCGTCGGCGAGCTTGTCTATGAGCGAGGCGGTAATCGTGTGTTGCGGCGGCACGAAAGAAGCGAACTTCAGCTCCTCGGCCTTCGCCGCGACGGTCAGTCCGGCAACGGCGAACGCCATTGCGGCAAGCTTGATTCCATATTTCATCGTCATTCCTCCCAATGAGTGACAGGTCAAGATTGAAATCGCGGGGTCTTCGGGTCAAGCGGACTCCCGGCCCTGCGACCGGGAGTCGCCATGGTCAGCCGGCTTGCTTGGTGCGCCAGCTGTCCGCGTAGTTTTCGCGAGCCTCCGCCGCATAGGGCGTCTCGGCGACGCGCACGCGGATTTCGGCCTGCTTGTGCAACTCGGTCGAGGTCTTGCCGGTCGGCTCGGGCTCGCCCCATTTCAGGGTCAGGATATCGTTGACCTGAACGCTCTGGTCGACCACGCCCAGCGAAAGCATGCAGCGTTCGTTGTACGAGTAGCCGTTGAACATCGACATGCCGACCATCTTGTCGCCTTTCATGACCATGTCGGCCGAGGACGATGCGTAGTTGGGCTGCGGGAAGTCGATCCACTTGTAGGGCGTGCCCTCTTCGAACGCACTCGCGATCACCTTCAGCACGTCTTCACGATTCCACTCGAAAGTGACTTTCTTGCGGTTGGTGGTGCTGTCCTTCATTTTCAGAAGGGCCTGCTTGCCGATGAAGTCGTCCTTCTTCCAGCCGATATAGAAGTCATAGCCCAGTTCGAACGGATTGACGTAGTAGTCCTCGATATTGTCGGACACAAACGATCCGCCGATGGCGCCGCCAGCTTCGTAGCTGTCGGCGCCGAGCCACTGACGGTATTCGGCCAGCATGCCGTCGCCGGTGTAGATGCCCGGCAGCGGCGACGGGATCCAGCCCGATTCCAGCGTGTTGGTCGAGTAGGCGCGGCTACCGCACTGCACGAGGTTGACGCCGGCGTCGCGCGCGGCCTGCAGAATGGTCGAATGAATGTAGTCCTTGTCCTTGTAGGGACCCCAGATCTCGAGGCCGGGCGCGCCGGACATGCCGTGGCGCAGCGCCTGTACCTTGCGGGAGCCGATGTTGATCCAGTCGACATGGAAGAACTTGATGTCGGGGATCGGGCCGCCATTCATCTTCTCGAAGATCGCCGGCGCGTCGGGGCCCTGGATCTGGAAACGGTAGTGCTCACGGAGCACCCTTTCGCCCTCGGGCCGGCTCGGGCTGCGCGGATCATAGCGCAGGCGGACGTTCCAGTTGCCGTAGGCAGCGGCGAACATGAGCCAGTTCGAAGTCGGGGCGCGGCCCACCAGGATGAACTTGTCGTCACGCTCGCGGAAGATGATGTGGTCGCCGATGACATGACCATTCGGCGTGACCGGAACGAAATGCTTGGCGCGGTTCAGGGGAAAATTGTGGAACGCGTTGATGCCGTGATAGGCGAGGAACTCTTCGGCCTGCGGCCCTTCGACGATCACTTCGTCCATGTGGTGCGACTGATCGAACAGAACCGCGCTCTTGCGCCAGGCTTCCTGTTCGACGCGCCAGTTGGAGAACTCCGGCGCAACCACAGGGTATACATACATGCCGATTTTGGAATTGCGCAACATCTTAACAGCGTTGCCGTTTGCCGCGATCGCGGCTTCCAAGCTTGAAATTGCCATGGTGAAACCTCCCACTCGATAAGGCTGAATGTATACATGGTTACAGGAGGCACGCAGAATTGCAAGCGCAAATCGCGCCCGTGCGGCTTTCAGCGATGAATGACGTGCACCTGGACGGGCTTCAATCCACGACAAGCGCGAGACTGGAGATGCGCTCGATCAGGTCCTGCCCTTCGACGAGAACATAATCCAGATTTCGGCGCGCCATGCGCGCGTGCTCCCGCGTGACCGCCTCGGCGCGGGCGCCTTCCCGGTCGGCAATCGCGGAAACGATGACGTGATGCTGGTCCTGCGCCGTGCGCAGAGAGCGCCGAAACGCCGTGATGTCCGACATGTTAGGCATGAAGGCCGACGGAGACGCGAACGGCAGGTGCATCACACGTTCGACTTCGCGCCTGACAATCTCGCTGCCCGAAAGGCCGGCCAGCTCATGATGAAATTCGGCATTCAGCTCCGAATACGTATCAAAATCAAGATCATCCGCCGCTTCTCCAAAGCAGCCATCGAGACCTTCGAGCAGCTTGCGCATGCGTCCCAGCGCCTCCGGCGAAACCCCGCGCTCCGCGGCAAGGCGCGCAGCCGTTCCCTCGAGGACGCCGCGCAGTTCGATCGCGTCGACGACGTCGGCAAAGCCGAACGTCCTGACCACGAACCCGCCGCTGGAGGCGCGGTCCAGCAACCCCTCCTCGGCAAGGCGCGACATCGCCTCGCGAACCGGCGTGCGCGATATTTTCAGGTCTTCGGCCAACGGTACTTCGAACAGCCGCGTGCCGCCCGGAATGTCGCCGCTGAGGATCTTCTTGCGCAACTCGATGACTGCGCGCTTTGCGTGGGTCTTGCCCGAAGACTGGTCCATCTGGATCTGTCGCCCTTCCCTAATTCACGCGAGAAAGTATACATGGAACAATCCGCAAGCGCCACATTTTCGCGCAAGACGGGTTCGAAGACCGATGCGGTCCGGCGCGATCCGCCCCGGTCAGGATGTATTCATTCAGGAGTATTTTCGACTTTCCGCCACCGAACGGCGGGACCGTGAAACGAACGAAACGGCACCTGCCCCGCCGCCGCGGGCGGGCGGTGGCCGTGTCCTCGCGGGGCGATCCTATTTTAGCGCGGCCGCATATTGTTCGGGTTTGAAGCCGACCAGCAGCGCGCCGTCGCGCTCCAGCACAGGGCGCTTGATCATCGACGGTTGCGCCAGCATCAGCGCCTTCGCCTTTTCGGCATCGATGTCCCGCTTGTCGGCGTCGGGCAGTTTTCGGAATGTGGTGCCGGCGCGGTTGAGCAGCATCTCCCAGCCGACTTCGCCGATCCAGCCGTCAAGCCGCGCCGCGTCGAGCCCCGCGCTCTTGTAGTCATGGAACGCGTAAGCGATCCCCTCGCCGTCCAGCCACTTGCGCGCCTTCTTGACCGTGTCGCAATTCCTGATGCCGCAGACGATGACCGACACAGTCACTCCCACTCGATCGTGCCGGGCGGCTTGGATGTGACGTCGTAGACGACGCGGTTGACGCCGCGAACCTCGTTGATGATGCGCGTGGCGGCGGCGCCGAGGAAATCCATGTCGAAATGGAAGAAGTCGGCGGTCATGCCGTCGACGGATGTCACCGCGCGCAGCGCGCAGACGAACTCATAGGTGCGGCCGTCGCCCATGACACCGACGGTCTGGACCGGCAACAGCACCGCGAAGGCCTGCCAGATGGCGTCATAGAGCCCGGCCTTGCGGATCTCGTCGAGATAGATCGCGTCGGCCTCGCGCAGGATGTCGAGCTTGTCGCGGGTGACACCGCCGGGGCAGCGAATGGCCAGGCCCGGGCCGGGGAACGGGTGGCGACCGATAAAGTGCTCCGGCAGGCCGAGTTCCTTGCCGAGCGCGCGGACCTCGTCCTTGAACAGTTCGCGCAGCGGCTCGACCAGCTTCATGTTCATGCGCTCGGGCAAGCCGCCGACATTGTGGTGGATCTTGATGGTGACCGACGGACCGCCGGTGAACGAGACGCTTTCGATGACGTCGGGATAGAGCGTGCCCTGGGCGAGGAAGTCGGCGCCGCCGAGCTTCTTGGCCTCGGCCTCGAACACCTCGATGAACAGCTTGCCGATGGTCTTGCGCTTCACCTCCGGATCGGCCTCGCCCTCGAGCGCGCCGATAAAGGTGTCGGCGGCGTCCACATGGACGAGCGGGATGTTGTAGTGCTCGCGGAACATGGCGACGACGTCGGCCGCCTCGTTCTTGCGCATCAGTCCGTGGTCGACGAGGATGCAGGTGAGTTGATCGCCGATCGCCTCGTGGATCAGCAGCGCGGCGACAGAGGAATCGACGCCACCAGACAGGCCGCAGATGACACGGCCGTCGCCGACCTGCTCGCGGATCGCGGCGATCGCCTGGTCCTTGTAGGCGGCCATGGACCAGTCGCCCCTCAGCCCGGCAACCTTGTGAACGAAGTTCGACAACAGCTTCGCGCCGTCGGGCGTGTGAACCACCTCGGGGTGGAACATCAGGCCATAGGCCTTGCGCTCCGTGTTGCCGAAGACGGCATAGGGAGCGCCGGCCGACCGGGCGAAGACCTCGAAACCGTCCGGCAGTGCGATGACACGGTCGCCGTGACTCATCCAGACCTGGTGCCGGTCCCCGGGCGACCAGATCCCCTCGAACAGCGGATTGTCCTTGACGACCTCGACATAGGCGCGACCGAACTCCCGGTGATCGGACCCCTCGGCCTGACCGCCCATCTGCACGCACATGGTCATCTGCCCATAGCAGATGCCGAGCAGGGGCAGGCCGGAATCGAAAACGACCTGGGGGGCTCGCGGGCTCCCGGTCTCGGTGGTCGATGCCGGGCCGCCGGACAGGATCACCGCCTTCGGTTTCAGGCGGTTGAACCCTTCCTCGGCGGACTGGAACGGAACGATCTCGCAGTAGACACCGGCCTCGCGCACCCGCCGGGCGATCAGCTGGGTGACCTGCGAGCCGAAGTCGATGATGAGGACTGTGTCGGGATGTGCGGTGTGTGTCATGTGCAGCGTTTAGTGAAAAAGATGAGTCGGCGCAACGGCTTGGCGCGCGATGTTTGCAACGTGATTCACGTCGTTGAAGTTGGCGTTCAACGCGTTGACAAACCGATTCAACACCGCGCCCCTAAACCGGGTCGTCGAGCAGACCGTCGTTAATCGCCCGCTCGAGCTTGTCCACGGCCTGGGCCAGCTTCTCGTCGATGACATGAAGGTATTCGGTCCAGTCGCCGATATGGGTCAGTTCGTCGGTGCCGTCGGAAATGCCGCGCAATCCGACCAGCGGCAGGGAGAAGGCCATGCAGGCGCGCAGGACGGCGTAAGTTTCCATGTCGACCATGTCGGCCTGGATTGCATCATAGGCAGCGCCCGAGACGATCGCCCCGCCGGTCGAGATCGTCGCTTCACGAATGCCCTGTACACGCAGCGGCAGCTCGACGGTCGCAGGCAGATCGAGGAAGGGCGTCACCCCCTTGTCGAAGCCAAGCGCGCTCGCATCCATGTCGCGATAACTCGCCGCGATGACCTGATAGATGCCGGTATGTTCCAGCGTCCTCGATCCGGCCGAGCCGATCGAAACGACCAGATCGGGCAGCGTGTCTTTCGACTCCATCCGGGCCAGCGCGATGCCGAGCCGCGTCCCCGCCTCGACCGGACCGACACCTGTCACCAGCGGCGTGAACCGCTCTTCCAGATGCGGACCGTATTCGGGATCGGCGGCCATGACGTAGAGAACGCGTTTGCCGGCGACAGGCTTGAGCAGGCGGACAGGCATCCCGCTAGTCCTTCACCTTGTCGTTGCCGACAACGGCCATCATGGTCGCCGTCATGGTGGCGATCATCGCCGCCTCGCCGTCGGAATCGACGGCGTAGGCCCGCCCGTCGGTGACCAGGATCGTGCGCCCGGGCTTGGTGACCTCGCCACGGAAGATGAACCGTTCGCCGCTGCCAGGCGCCAGCAAATTGGTCTTGAATTCGATCGTCAAGACGCCGGCATCGGCCGGCATCATGGACAGGGCGGCAAATCCGCAGGCCGAGTCGAGCGCCGCCGACACGACGCCCGCGTGCAGAAATCCGTGCTGCTGGGTAAGCGCCTCGGCGAATGGCATTTCGAGCTCGATCATGCCGGGGTTGACACGGGTCAGGGTGGCGCCAAGCGTGCGCATGAACTCCTGACGGGCGAAGCTGGTCCGCACGCGGTCCTCGTAATTGGGGTCGATATCGCGTGCTGCTTTCATCTGCTCTCATGTCCCGCCAAGTCGAGGGACTATGGCAAAGCATGTTGTGCAGTGCAATATCAAACCAGAGTGGCAGGCGCCGGTCAGTTCAGGACGTACAGGGATACATTCAGGATGGTCGCGAACGACACCCAGGCAAGGTAGGGAACGAACAGCCAGGCGGATATCCGGTCGCGGTTCCAGCTCACGGCGATGAACGCGACAATCAGCAGCAGCAGCAACAGGATTATCGCCAGTGCGAGACCGATCGACTGCACGGAAAAGAACGCCGGCGACCAGACAAAATTGACCGCAAGCTGACCGAACCAGATCTGCATCGCCGGACCTTCGAACCGGCGTTCCCAGGTCCGCCAGCCGGCGACCGCGATCATCACGTAGAGCGTCGTCCAGACCGGTCCGAAAATCCAGTTCGGCGGATTGAACGACGGTTTGACCAGGGCCGCATACCATTCGCCAGGCAGGTTGTAGACGCCGATCAGGGAACCGCCGCCGACCGTGAACAGGATAAAAAGCGCGAGCGTGACATATCTCATGGGCCAACAATTGGATCGCGGCCGGCGCCGGTCAAGTCATTCGCCATTTTGACAGACGATCCCTGTCGAGTTTCAGACCCGCAGGCCGTCATGGCGCGCCGCCTCACCGGCGATTCGGACGTCGATCGCCCGGTCAAGTCACCTGCTAGCCGCAATAGTTGCAGTTCGAATAGCTGGAGCAATCGAAGTCGGTGCCGTCGTAGCAGGTGCAATCGCAATGATTGAGATAGGGATAGCCCTGCGGGCAGCAAACCTGGCCGGTGGTGCCGCAGAAATTCGTTATGCAGTCGTGCCAGCCCGCACCGCAATCGCCACAGGCCGCAACCGCCCGCCGCGGATAGCCGACCGAAGCCAAGCCAGCGACGAGAGCACCGCGCGCGAACAGGCTGACCGCCTGGCGCCGGTTGAGCGTATCTTCGAGCGGCTGCCCAGCGACCAGGGGCGGCGCGTTATGCATCCCCTGACGCTCACGCCATGACCGTGCAAAGTTTCGCCCAGCCGCAACCTGGCGCCCGGCAAAGAAGCCGATATGGGTCAGTGTCAACGCCGTCAATCCCGTGGCGAGGAGCAGTGTCGCGTCATGGACGGCGGTTGCAATCGGCAGCCAGGACAAGGCCCACAGGGCAGCCCACGCCGCAAACGCGCAGCGCAATGCGATCCGCATGCACCTGGCGCACTTGCCGAACCTGTTTCCAAAAAAATTCACGAACCACGTACGAAAACGTCTCATTTTCATGCCTCCCGTTTCGAACGCGCCGCTTTTCTCCCCGTTGTCGATCAGTCGAACCACATTGGCCGATTGGATGCTACGCCTGAATCCGTTGGCTTAGAACCAAAATCTGATACGGCCCGGCGACAGCCCGGCTCGCAACGGGAAACGGAGGTGCCGTGAAGGCGCGCCTTTCGGTTAGGCGGAACGTTGCATGGCTGCAAAAAAGAACCCGTCGGTACCGGTTCTCGCCGGCGTCAGCCAGATGCCGCCATTGTCGTCGACGCGTGCCTTTTCGGTCACCGCCGGCAGGGATTTTTCGAGCATGGCCGAGCCGTCCGACTGCTCAAAACCGCCGGTTCGTTCCAGAAAGGCCGTGATCTGGGCGTTGTTCTCTTCCGGGAAGACCGAACAGGTGATGTACACGAGTTGCCCGCCCGGCTTGACGAACGAGGACGCGGCATCGAGCACGTCCCGCTGCTCGGCAAGCCGTGTCTGAAGAGCCTGTTCGCTCAGCCGCCACTTGGCATCGGGCCGCCGCCGCCACGTGCCCGAACCCGTGCATGGCGCATCGACCACAACGACATCGAAGCTGCCCGCCAGCGCAGACAGGTCGCCGCCCGCCTCGTGAACCTGGACATTACGGGTGCCGGCGCGTTTCAATCGCTCGAAGATCGGGGCCAGCCTGTTCTTGTCGGCGTCATAGGCGTGGACCTGTCCGCGGTTTTCCATCGCTGCCGCGATTGCCAGCGTCTTGCCGCCCGCCCCGGCGCAATAGTCGAACACCTGCGCGCCGCCCTCGGGTGCGGCGAGATGAGCGACAATCTGCGAACCCTCGTCCTGCACCTCGAACCAGCCTTTCTGGAACGACGGTTCGGCCGTCACATTGGGATGGCGGCCAAACCCGTCGACGGGCGGGATGCGAATGCCGTGCGGCGCCAGTTCGGCGGGACGGGCACCGGCCCGCGCCAGCGCCTTGACCACCTTGTCGCGGGACGCCTTCAGCGTGTTGACGCGCAGGTCGAGCGGCGGCCGGGCGGCCAGCGCCCTGCCCTCCCCGATCCAGTCGTCGCCGAAGGCCTGCTCCAGCATCGGCGCGCACCAGTCGGGGCACTCGGCGCGGACGTGATCGGGCGCCGCGCCGATGTCGTGCGCCGACCAGGCCGCCTGCTCAGCTTCGCTCGGCGCTTCGGGCGCGAAACGATCGCCTTCCAGCGCGCCGCGAATGCCGTCGAAATCCATCGCGAAGCCGGCAAGCAGGGCGCCCAGCGCCTGCGCGCGGCCGGTGTCTTCGCCAAATCGCCAGCATGTGGACGCCTTCAGGCGCAACGCGTCGTAGACGATGTTGCCGATTGCCGCGCGATCGCCCGAACCGGCGAAGCGGTGCGAGATCCCCCAGTCCTTGAGGGCCTCGGCGGCGGGACGATGGCGTGTTTCGATATCGTCGAGAATTTCGATGGCTGCGGCCAGCCGTCCGCCGAGGCGCATGGTCAGTCTCCAATTGATGGCGCTGTGTATGGAGACTTGGAGCCTTTTGCAAGGAAGGCTTTGGACAGCGTGAAAAAGCCGGGGCGTCGCCGCCCCGGCTCGTTTCGTGATAGGCTTGCGCCTTGATCAGGCGAGGTCGAAGCGGTCGGCCTCCATCACCTTCGTCCAGGCGGCGACGAAATCGTCGACGAACTTCTGCTTCGCGTCGTCCTGGGCATAGACCTCGGCCAGCGCCCGGAGCTGGGAGTTGGAGCCGAAGACGAGATCGACGCGGGTGCCGGTCCACTTGACCTTGCCGGTCTTGCGGTCGCGGCCCTCGAACTCGTCGGCGTCGGCGCTCACCGGCGTCCACTTGGTCGACATGTCGACCAGGTTGACGAAGAAGTCGTTGGTGAGCTGTCCCGGGCGATCGGTGAAGACGCCATGGGTGCTGCCGCCGAAGTTGTTGCCGAGAACGCGAAGGCCACCGACCAGAACCGTCATTTCCGGCGCGGTGAGGGTGAGAAGCTGGGCCTTGTCGACCAGCATTTCTTCGGCCGGAACGGTGAACTTCGTGCGTGCATAGTTGCGGAAACCGTCGGCTTCCGGCTCGAGCACCTCGAAGCTGGCCGCATCGGTCTGCTCCTCGGTGGCGTCGCCGCGCCCGGTGCTGACAGGTACCGTCACGTCGAAGCCGGCATCCCTGGCGGCCTTCTCGACGGCAGCAGCGCCGCCGAGCACGATCAGGTCGGCCATCGACACGGAACCGTGGTCCTTCGCGATGCCTTCGAGCACGGCCAGCACCCTGGAAAGCTGTTCGGGCTGGTTGACCGTCCAGGACTTCTGCGGCGCAAGGCGGATGCGCGCGCCATTGGCGCCGCCGCGCTTGTCGGAGCCGCGGAAGGTCGAGGCCGAGGCCCAGGCCGTCTGCACCAACTCCGGCACGCTGAGGCCGGAGGCGAGGATCTTCGCCTTGAGGTCGGCCACGTCGGCGTCGCCAAGCGCGGTCCCGGCAGGGATCGGATCCTGCCAGATCAGGTCCTCGTCCGGCACTTCCTTGCCGAGGTAACGCGCCTTCGGCCCCATGTCGCGGTGGGTGAGCTTGAACCAGGCGCGGGCGAAGGCGTCGGCGAACTGGTCGGGGTTTTCGTGGAACCTCTTCGAGATCGGACCGTAGATCGGATCCATCCGCATCGCCATGTCCGCGGTGGTCATGATCGTCGGGACCTTTTTCGACGGATCATGGGCCGCCGGCGCCATGTCCTTTTCGTCGGGGTTGACCGGGGTCCATTGATAGGCTCCGGCAGGGCTCTTCTCGAGGTTCCAGTCATAGCCGAACAGGATGTCGAAATAACCGTTGTCCCACTTGGTCGGGTTGGCGGTCCAGGCGCCTTCGATGCCCGAAGTGATGGTGTCATCGCCGTGGCCCGAGCCGTAGCTCGATATCCAGCCGAAGCCCATCTCCTCAATCGGCGCGCCTTCGGGCTCGGGCCCGACCAGCGCGGCATCGCCGGCGCCATGGGTTTTACCGAACGTGTGCCCACCGGCGGTGAGCGCCACGGTCTCCTCGTCGTTCATCGCCATGCGCGCGAATGTCTCGCGAACGTCGCGGCCCGAAGCGAGAATGTTGGGCTCGCCGTCCGGCCCTTGCGGGTTCACGTAGATGAGGCCCATCTGCACCGCGGCGAGCGGGTTCGCGAGATCGCGGTCGCCCGAGTAACGGCTGCCTTCCGCCTTGCTGTCGGCAAGCCATTCCGCCTCGGCGCCCCAGTAGATGTCTTCTTCGGGCGCCCAGATATCTTCGCGGCCGCCGCCGAAACCGAAGGTCTTGAACCCCATCGATTCCATCGCGACGTTGCCGGCCAGGACCAGCAGGTCGGCCCAGGAGATCGAGTTGCCGTATTTCTGCTTGATCGGCCAGAGCAGCCGGCGGGCCTTGTCGAGGTTGCCGTTGTCCGGCCAGGAGTTGAGCGGCGCAAATCGCTGGTTGCCGGTCGAAGCGCCGCCGCGGCCGTCGGCCGTGCGGTAGGTGCCGGCCGCGTGCCAGGCCATGCGAATGAAGAGGCCGCCATAGTGACCGTAGTCGGCCGGCCACCAGTCCTGACTGTCGGTCATCAGCGCGGTGAGGTCCTTCTTCACCGCGTCGAGATCGAGCTTCTTGAATTCCTCGGCATAGTTGAAATCCTCGCCCATCGGATCGGATTTCCGGTCATGCTGGTGGAGCACCTTCAGGTTCAGCTGGTTGGGCCACCAGTCGCGGTTCGAGCGCATGCTCATATTCGTCACGCCATGCGCCACCGGGCACAGGCCCGAATTCTTGTCAGTCTTTGCGTCCATTACATACTCCCTGGCTGAATTCATTTCGACGCCGGTCGCCATGTGCGCCGGACCGTCCCTCCGGATGCATCTTGATTGTGCTTGGGTGAAAGGAGACGCTGATTTTCCGATAAATGCAAATTGTCTTTTCTTCTATTTTTGATAATCATAGGTTATGATAAGTGTCACTATTCGCCAAATGACCTACTTCGAGGCGCTGGCCGAAACCATGCATTTCGGAAAGGCCGCGAACCTGGCCAACGTGACCCAGCCGGCGCTCTCCGCGCAGATCGCGGAAATGGAAGCCCGGCTCGGCTGCCAGTTGTTCGAGCGGACGGGCCGGCGGGTCCGGTTGAGCCCGCAGGGCGAGGCCCTCAAACCGCGCATCACGCGCATCCTGAACGAAATGCGCGAACTCGAAGCGATCGCCCGCCGGGGGCCCGGCGTGCTGGAGGGCCGGTTCCGTCTCGGCATTATCCCGACGGTCGCGCCCTACCTGCTGCCGGGCCTACTCGGCGACCTCAAGCGGCGCTTTCCCCGGCTCAATCTGGAAATCCGCGAGGCGGTGACCGGGACGCTGATCGATGAGACCGCGAGCGGCTCCCTCGACGCCATGCTGGCCGCCGATCCGCTGGACCATCCGGCGCTGGAATCGCATGCCCTGTTTGAAGACCGGTTCTACCTGGCGGCTCCGAGCGACGATCCCGATTTCATCACACCGCCGGTGCCGCCCGAAAGCCCGCATCTGGAGCGGCTGCTGCTGCTCGACGAAGGCCATTGCCTGCGCGACCAAGCGCTGGCTGTCTGCGGCGAGGCCCGGCCGGTGAACATGTCGAACTACGGCGCGACCAGCCTCGGCACGCTGTTGCAGATGGTCGCGCACGGGATCGGCATCACGCTGATCCCGGAGATGGCCGTCGCCGCTGAAAGCGCCCGCTCCGATCTCAAGATCGTGCCGTTCACCGACCCGCAACCGTCGCGGACGATCTGCCTGGCCTGGCGGCGCAACGGATTGCGCGCCAAGGAATGCGTGCTTCTGGCACAGGTCATGCAGGACGGACGGGACATGGCCGCCGCGCGAGACGCGGTCATGCCGCGCGCGGAGCCGGTCTTTTCAGGTTGAGCAGGTTGCCGGTCAGGATCAGAGCCGCGCCGGCGACCGTGTAGACATCGATCCCCTCGGCATAAATCAGCCAGCCGGCGATCGCGGTCAGCGGAACGCGCAGGAAATCCATCGGCACGACCATCGTGGCGTCGGCGTAGCGCATCGCCTGCGCCATGGAGAAGTGCGAGAACGTGCCGACAAAAGCGACCACCGCGATCCACGGCCACAGGAACAACGGGACCGGTTGCCAGACCAGCACGCAAGGCACGATCCCGATAATGCCCTGAATCACCAGCATCCAGAATATGATGCGGACGACGGGATCGGTTCGGGTCAGCGCCTTTACGAGCACCACCGAGATCGCAAAACCGAAAGCGGCGGCAAGCGAGACAAGCTGCCCCGCCTCAACATCGCCCGCTGACGGTCGGACAATGATCCAGACCCCTATCAGGCCAAGCACGATCGAGGCAATTTTCCAGGCGTTCATCCGCTCGCCGATGAAAAGGACCGCCAGGACCGCCGTCCAGATCGGCATCGTGAATTCGATGGAGATCACCTGGGCAAGCGGGATCAGCGTGACGGCCAGCAGCCAGGCATATTGCGCGGCGTAGTGGACCACATTTCGCCACAGATGGCGCAACGGATGGCGTGTCTTCATCGCCGCAAAACCGCCGGCCCTCGCGACCAGCGGATAGAGCAACAGAAACCCGATCAGCGCGCGCAGTTCCATTACCTGGAACACGTCGAGCCGGCTGGCGGTTTCGCGGCCGGCGACCGCCATGGTGACCATGCAGGCGAGCCACGCGCCCATCCATGACGCGGCCTTGAATGTCGAAGGAGCAGGATTGGTCATCGGCAACGGCGGTTCGATAAGACTGTTGTGGGGGCGCCGACTGTGCACGGATTCAAGGCAAATGGAAGGGTGTCGAAGCACTGGTATCACAATGACGGTCGAACTGCCTCCAACGGATGCGGATCGACGGTCTACGCAGAGCAAACCTGGCGATGGGCGCGGAAACCGCAGCCGGGGCGCCGTACGGCCCCGCGTCACGCAGCGAGAGACATCCGGACGGTTCAGCCGGTCGGCCGCGGACAAGATTTTCGCTCGTCGCCGCTGCGTGGTAGACTTAACATGATGATGTCGCCGGAAAGGCACCGCGCCCGAATGGCGGGCGCCAAAGCCATCTCCAGATACGGCCAGACCAGGACGTCCGATCCCGGGAGGACCGATGGAAGCAGGATTGATGGAGCAAGGCGATGGCCTGGCGCATGATCTCGGCTGTCCTGCTGTTGCCCGGCAACGTGCTGGTCTTTATTCCGGCCATCATTTTGTGGGCGAGCAAGGGCACGAAATGGGCGGCTTCCTTTTTGACGCCATCCGGCCCCGGCCTCGTTGCCGCCATCGCCATCGCCATCCCCGCCCTGGCGCTGATGATCTCGTCTGCGTCACTGTTCATGACCCGGGGCGGCGGCGGCACGCCGGCGCCGTGGGATCCGATCCGCAATTTCATCGTCGCCGGTCCCTATCGCTATGTGCGCAATCCGATGCTGATCGGCGTCATCCTGTTCCTTGTCGCCGAGGCGCTCGCCTTCGCCTCCTGGCCCCTGCTCGCCTGGGCAGTGTTGTTCGCCGTCGGCAACGCCATCTATTTCCCGTTGTCGGAGGAACCCGGGCTGGAACAGCGTTTCGGCGAGGCCTACCGCGAGTACAAGCGCAACGTGCCGCGATGGCTGCCACGCCTCACGCCATGGGAATGCGACAACTGATCGGGCGACGATTGCCGGAACCGCGATTGCCCTGAGGGCCTGCTACGGGGATGGCGAACGATTAACCGCCGATCATTGCGGCCATTGCCGACTTCGTCTCCGAATTGAACCAGCCGCCCGCCGGTTCATTAGCGCCGCTGTTCATGGCGTCCCCGATCGTGGCGATGGCCGCGCCGCGAACCTGGCGCTTGACTGCGGCATAGGCAATCGGCGGCAGCGAAGCGTAGTGGCGGGCAGCCGCGAGCGCCTGCTCCATCAACCGGTCGGGTTCAGCGATCTCGTCGACGATGCCGGCGGCAAGCGCCGCGTCCGCCCTGATCGGCAAGCCGCCCTGCATGAGACGCCGTAAGTCGTTGGGATTGAGCATGGCGCGGGCGATCTCGAGCGGGCCGACAGGGAAATCGACGCCAACGCGGACCTCGGCCAGGCCGAAGCTCGCCCGAGGCGTCGCCACGCGATAATCGCTTGCCAGCGGAAAGAACAGGCCACCAGCAATAGCGGCGCCGTTGACCGCCGCAATGACCGGCTTGGGAAACGCAAACAAGCGGGTGAAATCGATGTTTAGCGCCCGAACGATGTCATGCTGGTCGGCAAGGTCGAGACCCTGCGCCTCCTTCAGGTCGAGCCCGGCGGAAAACACCTTGAAGGCGCTCGTCAGGACCAGGGCCCTGACCGCCTCGTCGCGTTCAAGCGTATCCAGCGTCTCCGCGAATTCGTCCAGAAAGCGGGGATTGAGCGCGTTCACCGGTGCGCGATTCAACGTTATGCCGACAATTCCGTCGCCCAGATCCTCGCGTTTCAACCAGTCACCACCCGTCATCTCTTCCTCCCGGTTGTCCAGTGGCCGGATCGGCCTGAGCGAACACTACAGGGGATTATCACGGCCGAAGCAATGAGGATTCCAGCATCCCGGCCAGCCAGGCTGCGTAGTCGGTCTTTGACAAGGCCTCGGTTTCGGTCATCAGCAGATACAATTCCGGGCTGGCCAGCCGCCAGATTGTCGCTGTCGCCTGGCCTTCGCCGAGTCCCGGGCGCAGAGCGCCGCTTTTTGCCAACGCCGCCGCCAGCGCGGCCAGGTTCCGCCGGCGGCCGTCATGGATCATCCGGTAGAGTTCGGCAATGTCCGGCTCGGTGCGCGAAGCCGCGCGCGCGACATCGGCGAGCGGTGCAACGCGAGCGAGGATTTCGGTGATATCCCTAGCAAACATTCCGATCTGGCGGCGCGGGTCCGGCTCATCGAGCACGGTGCGGCGTGCATTTTGCGCCATGAGCGGCGTCTCCGTGTCGTCGCCACGCACGGTCGCCGCAATCAGTTCCTGAAGAAGGGCCCGCTTCGTCCCGAATACGGCATAGATGGTTTCCTTCGAAACCGATGCCGCACGCGCGATTTCGACAATCGATGCCTTCCAGCCGTTTTCGGTGAATTGCGACCGCGCGGCGTCCAGGATCGCCTGCCGGGTCGTCGACGCCTGGGCCTCGCGCAACGGCGAACTGTAGCCACGCTTTTTTGGCCGCTTGACAGGTTTAGACATTTAATACACCATTACTGTATTCAATACGCATAGCCTATACCAAAATATCGATCCCCGCAAAACCCGGTGGCTGATGTCCTGTCCACCAAGGAGGTCCCATGACGCCCGGAATTTCCACGCTCGTCCAATTCGCCGCCATCATCCTGATTTCCATGGTCGCCGGAAGCACTTTCGGCATATGGCGCGGCTACAATCCAACGCCGTTCTCGCAAATGACTTACCTCGAGGTCCATCAAGGAGCTGTACGTGGACTGAATGTCCTGCTCCCCGCCATGGGCGCGGCCACATTGATCCTGGTCGCGGCCCTCGCCTTCATGAGCAGGGATCGCACGCCCGTACTTGCGATGTATCTCGTCGCCATTGCCGGTATCGTCGCCGGCGGCGCCGTCACGCGATTGGCCAACCAGCCGATCAACGCCGATGTCATGACCTGGACCCGTGAAACGATGCCTTCCAACTGGGCGGATATTCGCGACACCTGGTGGAACTGGCATGTTGTCCGGACATTCGTTTCGGTGGCTACGGCGGCTGTACTGATTGCGGCGGTGTTTTCGGACCGCGGCAGCCTGAACGGCTAAAAGGGGCAAGTTCCCCGGCGAGGGGGCGCCGCTGCGCCCCCTCACCCCATTGCCAGTTTCCAGGCCAGCATGGCCCACATGGCGGCAAGCACCAGCCAGCCGAGAATGAACATCATCCGGCGGCGGCGCACACGGTTGCTGGTGATATGGATCCAGGCGTGAATTGCGCGCGTGGCGACAAACAACCAGGCGAGAACCAGGGTCGTGGGGCCGACCGCGCCGACGGCGTTGAGCGCCAGGCAGCAGGCATAGAACAAGACCGGAAGCTCGAACTGGTTTGCCAGATTATTGCGCACGAACAGGCTTTCGGGCGGCTCGATCTGGTTTTCGCGGAACTGCGAAGCCTTCGCGCTGCCCGCCTTGACGGCCTTGATGCGCCGCTGCGAGATCAGCACGTAGATCCCGTAGACGAGCGCCACCTGGGCGATCATCGGCCAGAAAATGGTTGCCTGGTTCATGCCGTTTTCTCCGCAGATTCGGATTGCCACTCTTTTTCTAGACCAGCAGCAAGGATAGTGACAGGCCGGCAGCGGCCAATACATAACCATTGACGGGGATCAATTGCGCCACGGGCCGCGCGGCATAATCTGCCAAAACCGTAATATAGGGTGGGGGCCAATATCACTCCAGTTCGGAGCAAGGTGATGGCTTACTTGAAATCAATTCTGCTTGGACTTGTTCTGGCGGCCGCGTCGTTTTCATGCGCGGCGGCGCAAGACGTCTCGACACTCGGCGGCGACGTCTATGCGAGCGGCGCCAACACCACGGTCAGTGAAGCCAGCGGGCGCGATGTGTTCGTCTCGGGTTTCCGGTCCGCAATCAAGGGCGAGGTCGCCAAGGACGCCCACGCGATGGGCTTCAATGTCGCGATCGACGGGCCCGTCGGCGGGGATGCCTATGCCGGCGGGTTCAATGTCGTGCTCAGCGGCCGCATCGGCGAGGACGCGACGGTATCGGGCCTGTCGGTCGCGCTCGAGAAAAGCGCATCGGTTGGCGGCAATGCGCGGTTGTTCGGCGGAACGGTTTCCGTCGACGCACCGGTGGCGGGCAGCCTGATCGCGGCAGCCGGTTCGTTTGCGCTGAATGCGCCGATCGAAGGCGATGTCATGCTGACGGCCGGCGAGATCTCGTTCGGGCCAAACGCCAGGATCGGCGGAACCCTGACCTACCGCTCGCCAAATCCGGTCGATATTCCGGCCTCGGTCGCACCGGCATCGCGTGTGCGCTACGAAAAGCTGACGGCGCCGGGCGCCCTGCCCGATATCGGCGAAACGATCGACCGCTCGACACGTTCGTTCTGGCCGTCGGCGGTCACCAGGTTCGTCGGTTTCCTGTTCGGCCTGGCATTCCTGATCGCCGTTTCCGCCGGCTTTTTGGCCTTGATGCCCGACCGTGTGGAAAGGCTGCGTGCGGATGCAATCGACCGTCCCTGGTCCGGGATCGTGTTCGGCATGATCGGGTTTGCGACGCTGATCGGCCTCGTGCCGGTGGCCGCGATGACCATGATCGGGCTGCCGCTGGTGCCGCTGCTTGTGCTCGTTGCCGTCGTCGTATGGGTCCTGGGCTGGCTACTCGGCACCTATGCGCTGGCATGGCGGATCATCGGGGCGTTTCGCGACCTCGATCCGACACTGCTGACGCGGCTTGTGGTGGTCATCGCCGGCGCGGTCATCCTGGCGCTGCTCAACTATGTCCCGTTCCTGGGCTGGCTGATCAACCTGACGGTCACGTTCATCGGCCTCGGCGCACTCGCGGCGCTGGCCTTCGCCACTCTGAGCGGCTGGCGCTCGAATCTCGGCGCGGAAGCTGCCGAAACAGCCGCGGTTCCGGCACCGGCCGAAGAAAAAACGGCCGTGACGAAACCCGGCCGCCGCCGGCCGAAGGACGACAAGACCGGCGAGTGACCCTCGCCGGTCCGGTGCTCAGATGCTGCCGGGGTAGTTCGGACTTTCGCGGGTGATGGTCACGTCGTGGGCGTGGCTCTCGCGCAGTCCGGCGTTTGAGATGCGCACGAAGGTGGCGCGGTCCCGGAACTCGGCCAGCGTGGAGCCGCCGACATAGCCCATCGCGGCGCGCAGGCCGCCGGCCAACTGGTGCAACACGCCCGACACGGGACCCTTGTAGGGCACCTGGCCCTCGATGCCCTCGGGCACGAGCTTCAGCGTGTCGCGCACCTCGGCCTGGAAGTAACGGTCGGCCGAGCCGCGGGCCATGGCGCCGACGGACCCCATGCCGCGGTAAGACTTGTAGGAGCGGCCCTGGTGGAGATAGACCTCGCCGGGGCTCTCGTCGGTTCCGGCCAGAAGCGAACCGATCATGGCGGCAGACGCGCCAGCGGCCAGCGCCTTTGCGAGATCGCCCGAATACTTGATGCCACCGTCCGCGATGACGCTGACGCCCACCTTCTCGGCCGCCTCGACCGCGGACATGATCGCCGAAAGCTGCGGCACTCCGACACCGGCAACCACGCGCGTGGTGCAGATCGAGCCGGGCCCGATACCGACCTTGACCGCGTCCGCGCCGGCATCGACCAGCGCCATCGCGCCATCGGCCGTGGCGACATTACCGGCCAGGATACGCACCGAGTTGGAAAGCGTCTTGGCACGCGTCACCGCGTCGAGCACGCGCTGGGAGTGACCATGCGCCGTGTCGATCACCAGCAGATCGACCCCGGCGTCGATCAACCGTTCGGCACGTTCGAAGCCGTCCTCGCCGACACTGGTGGCCGCGGCCACACGCAGGCGCGCCTGCGCATCCTTAGACGCGTGGGGATTGAGCTGCGACTTTTCGATGTCCTTGACGGTGACCAGCCCGACGCAGCGGCCGGCATCGTCCACGACCAGCAGCTTTTCAATGCGGTGCTGGTGCAGCAGGCGCTTGGCCTCGTCCTGCTCGACATTCTCCTTGACGGTGACGAGCCCCTCGCGCGTCATCAGCTCATAGACCTTCTGGTCTGGATCGGATGCGAAGCGCACGTCGCGATTGGTCAGGATGCCAACGAGCCGGCCTGTCGTGTATCCGCCGGAGCCGCCGTTCTCGACCACCGGAATACCCGAAATGCCGTGGGCCCGCATAACCGCCTGGGCATCGGCCAGCGTCGCGTCCGGGCCGATGGTGACCGGGTTGATCACCATGCCGCTCTCGAACTTCTTGACCTGGCGGACTTCCTCCGCCTGTTCGGCCGGCGTCAGGTTGCGGTGGATGACCCCGATGCCTCCGGCCTGCGCCATGGCGATCGCGAGCCTGGATTCGGTGACGGTGTCCATCGCGGCGGACAGGATCGGCAGGTTGAGCTCGATGTCGCGGGCAATGACCGTCTTGATGTCGGTTTGCCCGGGCATCACCTCGGAATGGCCGGGCTGCAGTAGCACGTCGTCGAAGGTGAGCGCCTGCGCGCCGGTTATGGATTCAATGATCTTCGCCATGGCCATTCCCTTGAAATATGCGGACGCGGCCCGCGCTCCCTGAGCGAAGCCGACTCGTTTTCGTGTCCCTTTCAGGATTGGCGGTGGCTGGTACCACGTCGTCGCGACATTTGGAAGACATCGCGTGCGCCAAGGGCGCGACTTTCGGCCGCCGCCGGTTGCTAACGCAGCAACGGGGACGGTCGTAAACGGGAACGCGCGTTGACTTTCCAGTTTATTCGATATAACTAGTTTTATGGTTATTTTGAACGACATTCTGGTCGAGGAAGCCGCGCAGGCCTTTGCCGCCATGGGATCGGAGGCGCGCCTTCAGGTTCTGGCGACTCTGGTGAAGGCGGGGCGGAGCGGGCTAGCGGTCGGCGACATCCAGGCAAGATGCGGCATTCCCGCTTCGACGCTTGCCCATCACCTGCGTTTTCTGACGTCGGCAGGACTGGTCGAGCAGGAAAGGCAGGGGCGCACGGTCATCAGCCGCGCGGCGTATGACCGGCTCGAGGCGCTTGCCGGCTACATCCTGAAGGAGTGTTGCACCGACCAGGACAGGGGAGCATGCGAATGAGCGATGTCACGTTGCGTCCCGGCAGGGGATTTTCGTTGAAGCCGTGGATCACCAGTCCATGGACGATCACTGTCGCCCTTCCATTGCTGGTCGCCGTATTCGACCGCGGCCAGTTTGCTGGCGTCACCGTTTTTGCGCTGCGCGCCTTTGGCGGAACCCTGCCCTATATCGCCGTCGCCGTGATGATGATCGCCTGGCTGAAGGCGTCGGGCTCGGAAGGCGTGATCGGCCGCGTATTCGAAGGCCGCGAAACGCGCGCGATCGTGCTCGCGGCGCTGTTTGGAGGCCTCGCGCCATTCTGCTCATGCCAGGTGATCCCGTTCATCGCCGGTATGCTGGCGCTCGGCACCCCGCTCTCCGTCATCATGGCCTTCTGGCTGTCGTCGCCGCTGATCGATCCACCGACGCTGCTGATCACAGCCGCCGCGCTCGGCTGGAACTTCGCGATCGCCAAGACGCTCGCCGCCGTCGGCATCGGGCTGGCCGGCGGGTTTGCCATCAAGTTTCTCGCCGCGACCGGGGCCTTTGCCGATCCGGCCCGCGAGCGCGAACGCGGCGGCTGCAGCAAGCGTTCGCCGTTCAGCGGCCGCCCGGTCTGGCGGTTCTGGTCCGAAAGCGAACGCGTGGATGTGTTCCGCACCGAGTTGCGCGACAATGCGCTGTTCCTGGTCAAGTGGCTGGCGATGGCCTATGTCATCGAGGCACTGCTGATCACCTATGTCCCGGCATCGCTGATCGCGGGTCTCGTCGGCGGCGACGGATTCCTCTCTATCGTCATCGCCGCGATCGTCGGCATGCCGGCTTACCTCAACTCCTACGTTGCGCCGCCGCTGCTCGCCGGCCTGACCGCCCAGGGCATGAGCGCGGGCGCGGCTCTCGCCTTCATGGTCGCCGGCGCGGTCAGCTCCGTTCCCGCCATGGCGGCGGTATGGTCGTTGGTCAAGCCCCGCGTCTTCGCAGCCTATCTGGGATTGGGCGTGGCCGGCGCCATTGTCGCCGGCGTCCTCTTCCAGCTCACGGTCTGACCGCCGCGAACCGCGATTCCGGACCGCGTTGTCCTCAACGTCAGGCGTCGCCATACCAAGCGGCGAATTTCACCTCGATGTCCTCACCGACCAGCCTTGCGAATTCGGCAGGATCCTGCGCGCCCCCGTCTCGCCCGCGATAGTGATAGGGATAGACATGCGACGGCTTGAATTCGTTGACCGCCGAGGCCGCCGCATTCACGTCCATGGTGAAAGGCAGGTTCATGCAGACAAAGGCGAGGTCGATGTTCTCAAGAGCCCGCATTTCGGGAATGTCCTCGGTATCCCCGGAAATATAGGTCCGGAATCCGTCGAAGCTGAGGACATAGCCGTTGTCGCGACCCTGGGGATGGAACTTTTCACGTCCCGCGGTCGTGTTGTAGGCGGGAACGGCGTCGATTTTCACGCCGTTGAACTCCGTGCTCTCGCCATTGGCGATCGCGGTGGCCTTCGCTTTCAGACCGGCAGGCAGCATGGCGTAGACCGCCGGATTGGTGACCAGCCGGGTACCGGCGACGGCGAGGGCCGCCAGCGTATCGGCGTTGTAGTGATCGCCATGCTCATGCGTCACAAGGATGAGATCGGGCGCGGGCAAATCCGCATAATCGGCCGCCGCGCCCACCGGATCGGAATAGATCGTTCCCGCCGGAGTCTCCATCACGAAGGACGCATGGCTGACGGGGTGCACGGTGATCTCGCCTCCGCTAGAGGAAAACACGTCGCCTTCCCGGTTTGCGGCCCGCGCCCCGTACGGCAGGATCGTAACGGCGCCGAGCGCCAAGACCGCCGTGTGGACGAATTCGCGTCTGGACATCCTCATTGGTAACTCCTTCTGTTTCCATCTTCCGCTGGCGCCGTCTGCCGGCCCGACAGGTAGAGTTAGAACTAGGGCCGGGCATCGGTCCGGGAATGCCTGTCCGTTCACATATCGCTGAACACTGTGTCGCCTGCGTGCGGCCCGCCTACTTGGCACGAAGCGCCGGCGACATTGACACCCCTTCCCGCCTGTCGGAGATAGACCGGGACTTGCCCGCGGCATTTTCCTGTTTCAACCATCCGGCGCCAATCTTGAACCGCATCCTGCCCCTCATCCTCGCCGTCGCCCTGTTCATGGAGAATATGGACTCGACCGTAATCGCCACGTCGCTGCCCGCGATCGCGGCCGATATCGGCACCAGCCCGATCGCGCTGAAACTGGCGCTGACAGCCTATTTCGTCGCGCTCGCAATCTTCATTCCGGTGAGCGGCTGGATGGCCGACCGCTATGGCGCGAAGCTGGTGTTCCGGATAGCGATCGCCGTCTTCGTCGCGGGTTCGCTGGCTTGCGCCGGCGCCGGCTCGTTGACCGAATTCGTCGCCGCGCGGTTCCTGCAGGGCATGGGCGGCGCCATGATGACGCCCGTCGGCCGCTTGCTGCTGGTGCGCGCGACCCCGAAACCGGACCTGGTGCGGGCGATGGCCTGGCTGACCATCCCTGCCCTGTTTGGCCCCTTCTTCGGGCCGCCGCTCGGCGGCTTCATGACCACCTATGCCAGCTGGCACTGGATCTTTCTCATCAACCTGCCAATC
Organism: Zhengella sp.; assembly: GCA_050304175.1. Taxonomy (GTDB): domain Bacteria; phylum Pseudomonadota; class Alphaproteobacteria; order Rhizobiales; family Rhizobiaceae; genus JAIOIW01. Next base: position 42,655 of record JBNLDE010000220.1, read on the forward strand.
GGCGTCGTCGGCATTCTGCTGGCCTCGCGCTTCCTGCCGGACATCCGGGCGGAAAAGCCCGGCGACATCGACTGGCGCGGCTTCGTTCTCGCCGGACTTGCCGCCGCGGGTGTGGTCTTCGGCCTGTCGGTCGTCAGCCTGCCGGCCCTGCCGCCATCGGTCGGCGTAGCCACCATCGCGGCAGGATCGATCGCAAGCATTCTCTACATTCGTCACGCCCTCGCCGCGCCCAAACCGCTGCTCGACCTGCGCCTGCTAAAGAATCCGACCTTCCGCGCCTCGATCACCGGCCTGACGCTGTTTCGCATCGGTTCCGGCGCCACCCCGTTCCTGTTGCCGCTGTTGTTCCAGCTCATTTTCGGCCTCACACCGTTCCAGTCCGGCCTGATCACCTTCGTGGGCGCCGGCGGCGCGCTAGTCATGAAGTTTCTCGCCGCGCCGCTGCTCAGGGCACTGGGATTCCGCAGCGCGCTGGCGATCTCTGTCTTTACCGGCGGCGGCCTGATCGCCGCCGCAGGGCTGTTCACGCCGCAAACGCCTTATCTTGGCATTGTCGCCGTCCTGCTCGCGGGCGGTCTTGCCCGGTCGCTGTTCTTCACTTCGGCGAATGCGCTTGTGTTCGCCGACATCGACGACAAGGCGGCCAGCCAGGCGACCGCCATGACCGCGGCCAGCCAGCAGATCTCGATTGCCCTCGGCGTGGCCCTGGCGGGCGGTATCCTGGAGGCCCGGTCGGCGCTGTTCGGCGAAGCGCTGGACGCCACCGGATTCACGATCGCTTTCGCCGCCGCGTCCCTGGTCACGATGAGCGCAGCCATTCCGATCCTCAAGATGGACCGGGCGACCGGGCAGACGGTTTCGGGTCATCGGCTGGGCGCCCGGCGCAAAAGCGCCTAGGTCCGACCCGCCACGCCGCGGATCGCGGGATACGGTCAGCCGGCGGCCGCCTGCCCGTCGCCCGATCCCTTGAAATCGCGTGCCAGAATATAGAGCTCGACCGACTCGTCGCGACTTGCCGGCGGCTTGACGTGGTGCACTGTGCGAAAATGGCGCTTGAGAAGGGCGAGCAACTCGTTCTCGGTGCCGCCCTGGAAGGTCTTCGACAGGAAATGGCCGCCGGGCTTCAGGACCTTGATCGCGAAATCGGCAGCGACCTCGCACAGATGCATGGTGCGGATGTGGTCGGTTCGTCGGTGACCGGTGGTCGGCGCGGCCATGTCGGACAGCACGACATCGGGACGCCCGCCCAGCGCCTCGATCAGCCGGTCCGGGGCGTCGTCGTCGAGAAAATCCATTTGCAGGATGGCGGCGCCAGGCACCGGATCCATCTCCAGGTAGTCGATGCCGACAACGGAGGGCTTCTGGTCGTCCGACTTGACCCTGTCCGCGGCGACCTGGCACCAGCCGCCCGGCGCCGCGCCAAGGTCGATCACGGTCTGGCCGGGCTTCAGCAAATGATAGCGGTCGTCGATCTCGAGCAGCTTGAAGGCGGCGCGCGAGCGATAGCCCGCCGCCTTGGTGCGATGGACATAGGGGTCGTTGATATGACGCTCGAGCCAGCGGCGCGACGAGTTCTTCAGTCCGCGCTTTTTCTTGACCCGCGTTTTCAGCGCGCGCGGCGCCCCCTTTGCCTTGTCGCCGCTCATTGGCGTTCGCCCCTGTTGCGCGGCCGGCGGCGGCGCCAGGCCCGGTCCGCCGCCATCAGCTCGGTCAGGATGCCCTCGCGCAATCCGCGGTCGGCCACACGCAGGCGCTCCGACGGCCAGGCGCGGCGGATTGCCTCGAGGATGGCGCAGCCGGCAAGCACCAGATCGGCCCGGTCGGCCCCGATGCACGGGTTGGCGACCCGCTGATGGAAATCCCAGCCGAGTAGCCGGTCGGTCATCGAGGCGATGTCGTCGCTGTGCATCCAGATGCCGTCGATCCGCCGGCGGTCGTAGCGCTCAAGTTCGAGAAAGATGCCGGCGAGCGTCGTCACTGTTCCGGAGGTGCCGAGCAGGTGGAACCGGTCGTGCCCCATCAGGTGGGCGAGGCTGTGGCGCCCCTCATAGGCCTCGATCATGGCAAAGACATCGTCGACCATGGCGTCGAACACGCCGGCCGTCACGTCGCGACCGCCATAGCGCTCGGCCAGGGAGACGACGCCGACCGGTAGCGAGGTCCAGGAGACGATGTGGTGGGCCAGATGGTGCGACCGGCGCTCCGGAATGTCGATCAGCGCAATTTCCGACGAACCGCCGCCGATGTCGAACAGGACGGCGCCCGGCGTGTCGCGCTCGACCAATGAACCGCACCCCGAAACGGCGAGCCTGGCCTCGGTCTCGCGGTCGACGATTTCCAATTCAAGCCCGGTTTCGCTCAGGACGCGCTCCAGAAACGCCGCACCGTTTTCGGCCGAGCGGCAGGCTTCGGTGGCGATCAGACGGGCGCGTCGGACCTGCCGCGCTTTCAGCTTGTCGGCGCAAACCCGCAGCGCATCGACCGCGCGGTCCATCGCCGCATCGGACAGCCGGCCGGTCGACGAAAGGCCCTCGCCAAGCCTGACAATCCGGGAAAAGGCGTCGATAACGCGAAACTGGCCGGGCCGTGTCGGTACGGCCATCAGCAGGCGGCAATTGTTGGTGCCCAGGTCGAGCGCGGCGTAGACCGGCTGTCCATTGCCGGGCCGCCGGCGCATGAGGTTTGGCGCATGCGGCCTGGGCGCCGGCTCCACTGCCTGCGGCCTGGCCGGGGCCTGCCCGGCTTCGCCGATGCGGGTATTGGGCGACCGGGTGGCGGCCTGGCTGTCGTCGGCTGCGCGCACATAGAAATTGCGGCCGCGCTTGCGCTTGCGGCGGCGCTTCGCCTTGGGCAGCGATTCAGCCGGATTGCCGCCAGATGTGTCCTGGCCGGACGGATTTCGGGCGCTGTCGGCCCGCTTCTCCCCGTGGGGTGCGGGCCGCTTCCGGCGAAACTTGCGCTTGCCGGCGGAGGCATTGCGGGTGTCTTCACCCGCCTGCGGCACCTCCTGCGCCCCGCTGGCCGCCGATGCGCGGCCCGATTCGGGGTCGTCCACTTCACTGTCCTTCCACGCCGCGCACGCCCTGAGGGGTGCCGCTGGCGCACGGTGTTTCAACGTTGGCGCCATCGTAGCAGCGCTTTGTTCGCCGACCAAGCAAAAGATGATGCCGCCCGCCCGATCCCGCCCGCCCGGCCACTTGCACCGTGGAACGGGGTTGACTAAATGGGGCGCATGCGTAAATAACGGGCGCACTTCGGCGGCCATGGCCGCCCGGCCCGTGAAAACGGGCAAGATACCGGTCTTGGGGAATAGGTTAACGGTAGACCCACGGACTCTGACTCCGTTAGTCCTGGTTCGAATCCAGGTTCCCCAGCCACCACCTCTAAGCTATTGATAAATAACGATTTTCTGCCGAAATTTCGGCGTGAAGTCAAAGGCATGCGTCCTTCTGGTGCAAACAGAGACTGCAGTTTCGCCGCAAAATTGGGCCTGAATCGGCGAAAGTCTCTGTCGGCCAATTCGGGGCTGACAGTTTGCCGAAAGTGCATCGGCGGAGCATCGGCGAATGTTCGGGAGATGGTCCGGATTCTCGCTAACAGAGACTGGTTCGCGATGGTAAGTCGAAGTTTGTTTCCAGAATTCTCAACCACCACCTTCAAGTTATTGATATACTGCGATTTTCTGCCGAAATTTCGGCGTGAAGTCAAAGGCATGCGTCCTTCTGGT
>JBNLDE010000221.1:0-13303 GCA_050304175.1 Zhengella sp.
ATCGGCGCGGCGTCGCCGTTGCTCGCCGTAATCGTGAAGGTCAGCGGCGCTTCGCTCAACCGGCCGGGCGAGCCTTTCGCCGACAGCGTTGCGGCGAAATCGGTTCCCCCGCTGTGCCCGCGCGCGCTGACCGCCACGCCGATCGCGCCCGGGTCTTCGGTCGCGACGCTGCCGACGAAGTCGATTTCCGCGTCGCTGAACAGTTCCGGATAGGCCCGCAGCCGCTTTTCCAGCGCCTGGACGGCGGGATGGTCGGGGTACCGCTCGCCAAACATCCGCACCAGCTGCCCCATGTCGGCGCTGAGGATGGAGGCGTCGACATTGCCTTTCGGCGACCCGGCCAGATCCTCGAGCGTCGCCGTCGCCGACACCGTGGCCCCGCCAAGTCCGCCGATCGACAGCCGGTCGACATCGAGCCGCCCGTCCTTGAGCCGGATCGCGGTGTCGATGCTCTCGGCGCCGATGCCGCCAAAGGCCACCGGGCCCGCCTTCAGCTTCAGGTCGAGATCCTGCTCGCCATATCGGTATTTGCCCTTCTCACTGACAAACAGCGCGGCAAACGCGGTCAAGCCCTCCAGGTCGAGCGCGCCGCCATTGAGCTCGACGGACGCGGAAGGCCTCGCGTCGTCGGGCTGCAGCCGGTCGAACAGGCCCGAAAACCTGGCGCCGCCCAGTACGAGTTCCATGTCGCGCAGGGTCTGCCGGTTCTCGGTCAATTCCACCTTGCCGGAGAAGCCGGCATTGCCCAGCCGGCGGATCGCCTCGTCCACGTCGTCGGTCAGCCAGGCGGCAAATCCCGACGGCTGGTTGACCGCGAGCAGCAGGTTGCCGCTGAAGCCGAATGCCGCGCCACTTGTCAGGTGCCCGTCCGCCTCCAGCCGCGTGCGCCCGGGAAGCGAGGCTGAAAAATGCCGGATCAGCCACCCGGCAGGTTCCGGTTCGGCCGACAACGTGACGTCGCGGATCGTGGTGTCGCCGGCCACCACGGCCGGCAGCGTCACGTCCACCGTGCCGGCAATCGACGGCTTCGGCACCCGCGCCAGCGCATCACGCAGGGCGGCGATCCGCCCCGCCAGGTCAAGTGCGCCGCCGCCGCGCGCCACCTCTTCGTCGAACTGGAACTGGCGGCCCTCCGCGCGGATCGCAAACCGCGGTTCGGCGCCCAGATCGACAAATCCGTTGCCTTCCGCCGTGTAGGGATCCTCGCCGCCGCCGCTTTCGAAGCGGAACGTGTCGAAGGCCAGCAGCCTGTGATCCAGTTCGAACTCGCCGCTGACCTTGAAGCCGGCCCCGCCCTGCAGGCTGGTCGGCTCGTCGACCACCGAGATGCGGAACGGATCGCCGTCGCCCGCCGGTTCCGTCGCCCGCGAGGCTAGGGTGAACGTCCCGCCATAATGCGGCTGCGTGTCGGCCAGCCAGGCTTCGCCGTCGGTCTCGATGGAAACCGGTATCTGGTCGGGCTGAAATCGCATCCGCACCCGCAGCCGCCCGTTCTCGCCCACCGTCCCGGTCGAAATGGAGGCTTTCGAAGGATTGCCGTCGAACGCCATCTCGCCGTTCAGCCGCCAGGGCCCCGCGAGCGTGCGGGCCGAAATCTCGGCATTGATGCCCGAGATCATGTGCTCGGTGCCGCTGACCGCGTGCAGGATGCGGATTTCGCCATCCTTGATCTTCACCGATTCAAGCGTGACATGCGAAACGCCGGTCGGTGTGTCGGCGCGTAATGCCCAGTCGATCTCGCCGTCGGCGTCAAGGCGCACGGTCGCGCGCGGCCGCTCCACGCGCATGTCGAAGATCAGGATTTCGCCGCGCATGAACGGCGCGAGCTCGGCATCCATCGAAAACGTGCCGACGGTCATCGCGGGCTCGCCGTCCGGGCCACCGGCGACCGACACGTCGGAAAAGGACACCGAGGGGAACGGCAGCAGCCGCGCCCGCGCGGCGCCGTTGACGGTAACCTCGCGGCCCAGGATCCGACTGGCCTCGCGTTCAAAATCGCCGCGATAGTTGGTCCAGTCGACAAAATACGGCCCCACCAGCGCCGCGGTCAGCACCAGGATGATCAGGGAACCGATGATGACAAACAGGCGCGCCAGCGCTCAAACCTCCGGTGGCTGGTTGGGAATGCCGGTATCAGGGCAATTCATGGATCAGGCTCATGTCGGGAAAAAGGCGGCGCGCCATCAGGTCATCGGCAGGATCTTGCCGGGGTTCATGATGTTGTCGGGATCGAGCGCCATCTTGATCATGCGCATGTAGTCGACCGCCGGGCCGAGTTCGAGGCCAAGGTAGCGCATCTTGCCCTGTCCGATACCGTGTTCGCCGGTGCAGGTCCCCTCCATCGCGATCGCCCTGAGATTGAGCCTGTCGACGAACGCCTCGACCCGTTCGATCTCCGTCGGATTGTCGACGTCGACAAGCGGGGTGACGTGGAAGTTCCCGTCGCCGGCATGGCCGACGATCGGCGCGATCAGGCCGGTCTCCTCGATGTCGCGCTCGGTTTCGGCGATGCACTCGGCAAGGCGCGAAATCGGTACGCAGGTATCGGTGGCGATCTGCTTGGCGCCGGGCCGCAGGCCATAGGCGGCAAATGCGAAATCGTGCCGGCCCTTCCACAATTTGGCCCGGTCTTCGGCCGCCGTTGCCCACTTGAACGGCCCACCGCCGAATTCCTCGACGATATCGCCGAACATCGCGGCCTGTTCCTTCACGCTTTCCTCCGACCCGTGGAACTCCAGGAACAGGCAAGGGCTTTCGGCATAGTCGAGACCCGAATGGGCGTTGATGGCCTTGACCGACAGCGCATTGACCAGCTCGATCCTTGCCACCGGAATGCCCATCTGGATGGTCATGATGACCGCGTTGGCAGCCGCTTCCAGCGACGGGAACGGACACACGCCGGCGACGATCGACTGCGGGATGCCGTAGAGCTTGACCGTGACCGAGGTAATCACGCCGAGCGTGCCTTCCGATCCGACGAGGAGGCGCGTCAGGTCGTAGCCGGCCGAGGTCTTCTTGACGCGTTTCGACGTCGTGATCTCGCGCCCGTCGGCCATTACCGCGGTCAGCGCCAGCACGTTTTCGCGCATCGTGCCGTACCGCACCGCATTGGTGCCGGACGCCCTGGTCGCGGTCATGCCGCCGATCGAGGCGTTGGCGCCCGGATCGATCGGAAAGAACAGGCCGGTGTCGCGCAGATAGGTGTTGAGCTGCTCGCGGGTGACGCCCGGCTGAACCACCGCGTCGAGGTCTTCGGCATTGACCGCGAGGATCTGGTCCATCTTGCTGACGTCGAGCGATATGCCGCCGCCCGGCGCGTTGATGTGCCCCTCCAGCGACGTGCCGGTGCCGAACGGGATGATCGGCACGCGGTGGGCCGCGCAGCAGCGCACGATGTCCTGCACTTCCGCCGCCGATTCCGCGAAAACCACGCCGTCGGGCAATTGCGCGGGAATGTAGGTCAGGGTGTGGCTATGTTGCTGGCGGATCGACTCGCCGGTCTGGAACCGCTCGCCGAATTGCTGCTTGAGGATACCGACGACCGCCGCGATACCGTCCTCGTTGCGTTCCACCGCCTGCAAATCTGCCAGTGCCATCTTTGTCCTCCCGGTACGGCTTCGCGAACGGGCCGGTCCGCCCGGCGCCGCCTTCGCCGGCACCTTTGTTCACGCTAAAGGCGTCAGCGTCAAATCATTATGTCGTTTCCCGCAGCACCGGTCCGGGCTGAATTCTATCGCCCGTGCGCAAGAAATTTCCAGCCTGCCGTGAACCTTTTTCGCCGCCGGCGCGACCAACTGCCGAAGCCGAGGGAAAGGCCCGAGGCGTCAGCAGGAGGAAACCCATGACCAAGATCCGCACAGCGCTGACCGGCGCGATCGCCGCAGCCACGCTTTTCACCGCCACCGCCACGCCGCTTTCGCAGGCGTCCGCCAATCCGCGCGAGAACTGGATGCACATGAACAATGGCCACAACGGCGATGCCGCAGCGGCCGGCATGGCCATCGGTCTCGGCATCGCGATTCTCGGCAGTGCGATCGCCGCGCACAACCGCGCCGCCGCGCCGGGCGCGGTGAAGCAGAACAAGCAAAACTGCCGCTTCCGCGACGAATGGAAGAAGCTGCTCAAGGAAGCGGAACGCGCCTTGCAGCGGGACTGGAAGCTGCATCTCAAATATCCGAAGCAACATTCCTTCCAGCACGTCAGTTTCGCCAAGGACGAGGTCCGGCGCCGGCGCGCCCGCTACGAACACTTCCGGCGCCTGTGCAAGTAACGCCAACAGACGGGCGGGCCGCATCCTCGACCGGAATGCGGCCCTTTCATTTGGAACCGGGACGCAAACATCGCCGTTTGCGGATCCGGTGCGCCGCGCAGTTGCCCTTGCGAACATCGTCCGCTTCGCTAATTTGCCAGCCCTTGCCGTTCGCCCGCACCTGCGCCCATGCGAATGGCGGTAGCATCTGTCGAACACGCGCATTTTCGAGGGGAAATTCCATGGCCGAAGCCGGACCGTTCAAATCGAGGCCGATGACGGTCGAAAAGGACTGGATCGACTACAACGGCCACATGAACATGGCCTATTACAACGTCCTGTTCGACCGCTGCGCCGATGACGCCTTCGACCTGTTCGGCTGCGGCGCGGCCTACGCCTCGGAACGCAAGCTCACCGTCTACACCGCCGAGATCCATGTCTGCTACGTGCGCGAGCTGCACGAGGGCGACCGCGTCCACGTCACCTTCCAGATGATCGACCACGACGACAAGCGGATTCACGCCTACCAGGAGATCCACCACGAGGATGGCTGGCTGGCGGCGAGTTGCGAAGTGCTGTCGCTGCATATCGACATGGCCGGGCCGAAGGTCAGCCCCTTCCCCGCCGACGTGGCGGAAAAGATCGAACGGATGGCGGCGGCCCATGCCGCGCTACCCCGCCCCGCCCGCGCCGGGCGAAGCATCGCGATCAGGCGCAGGTAGCGGCCTACGGCGCGCCCGAATACTGCGCGTCCGACACTTTCTCCATCCAGTCGACGGCCCTGCCGTCCTGCACTTCGTGGATCGCCGTGTGGGTCATGGCTGTTTGCGGCGCCGCGCCGTGCCAGTGCTTTTCGCCCGGCGCGATCCAGATCACGTCACCCGGCCTGATTTCCTCGACCGGCCCGCCCCAGCGTTGCACGCGGCCGCTGCCGGCGGTGACGAGCAGTGTCTGCCCCAGCGGATGGGTGTGCCAGGCGGTGCGGGCGCCGGGCTCGAAGGTCACGCTCGCGCCCTGGACGCGATCGGTATCGAAATTGTTGAACAGCCGATCGATGCGGACCGTGCCGGTGAACCAGTCGGCCGGTCCCGGCGCGGACGGGCGACTGCCTGCACGAATGATTTCCATGAGACTTTTCCTTTCGTCGCTGGTGTCGGGCGGAGGTTATCCGAAAGACAGCGTCCCGCGACGATTCCGGATGATCGGCCGGCGCGCGCGTCATTTCCGGGCTGGGGTCCCGCGCTTGTCGACGACTTCCACCGGGGTCCGCATGATGATCTCGCGGTGCGGGAACGGAATGCCGATGCCGGCCTCCTTGAAAGCGTCCCACAGCCCCAACAGCACCCGGCCGCGAATGTTGGTCAGCCCGCCCTGGGGATCGTCGATCCAGAAGCGCAGCTTGAAATCGAGCGAGGACGATCCGAACGCGGTCAGCCAGCAGACCGGTTCCTTGGCCGCCTTGATCCGGTCGACGCTCTTGGCGACCTCGATGGCAATGCGCACCACCTCATGCGGATCGGAATCGTAGGAAACGCCGAAATCGACGTCGATGCGCACCAGCTTGTTGGTGAACGACCAGTTGACCACCTGCTGGGTGATGAAGTCCTCGTTGGGAATCAGGTATTCGCGCCCGTCGCGCGTGACGACCGAGACGAAGCGGGCGCGCAATTCGTTGATCCAACCGAACGTGTCTCCAAGCTCGATCGTGTCGCCCGGCTTGATCGACTTGTCGCTCAGGATGATGATGCCGGACACGAAATTGGACACCACCTTCTGCAGCCCGAAGCCGATGCCCACGCCGATGGCGCCGGACAGCACGGTCAGCGCGGTCAGGTCGATGCCAGACGACGAGACGGCGATGATCAGCGCGGCGACGATCAAGGCGATGCGCGTGATCTTGCCGCTCAGCACGCGCATCGACGGCGACAGATCCTCCATCTCGCCGATGCGGTTTTCGATCAGCCGTCCGATCAGGCGGGCGATCCACAACAGCAGGATGGTCCAGAAGCCGGTTCTGATGACCATGAGCGCGCTCAGCCGGAGCGTCCCGATCTGCAGCGCGATGCTGTCGAGCAGCGTGCTGGCTTCCTCGCGCAGGTCGAGGATGCCGATGGCGATATAGGCGAAAGCCGAAATGGCCAACAACCTGCTGAGCGTGCGCGAGCGGACGGCGCGCGTCAGAACCGACGAGGCCAGCCAGGCAAAGGCCAGCGCGATCGCCACCGAGATGATGTAGCCGCGGCTTGGCCAAGTGTTCGAAACGACTATGGTGTGCGCCAGCCACAGCAGCAGCAGGAACAGGATCCACTCCGTGCGCCTCAGCAGCGCGATGACCACGCGTAGAAGCCCCGGATTGCCCTTGATCGTGCGCGCGTGGGCCTCCAGCCAGGGTTCGATGCGCCAGGACATGACCAGGGCGAGCCCGAAGCAGGCGGCGATGATCGCCAGCTGGTAGACGGTCCACGACCGGCCGATATAGGCGCTGAGCTGCCCCAGCAGCGCCGGCCATTGGTCCCAGGTGAACTGATTCCCAGTCATGGGGACAGGGTAGCGCCTTTTACCGCTCGTTCAAAAGCCTGCTTCCATTTTCCCCGGCGGCCATCTGCCGGTCGGTCATACCGAGGAGGTCGTCGAACACGTCCGCGACTTCCTTGCCGCAGCCGGATCGCCGCCCGCCGGTTCCCAGCGGTTTTGAAACTGTCCGCAATGCCCGCAACACCGGTCAGGGCATGGGCAAACCCGGCCGCGGCCCGGCGGTACCGGGCGCGCCATGCCGGCCGGCCGTATGGCTGCCTATTTGGTCAGGGCGAGACGCTGGATATTGTGCGCGATCGCCTGGAACGCGGCATCGAGTTCGGCGCCGCTATAGGTGTCGTAGAAGTGCTTCAGCGTTCCGCTGTCGGGCGACGCGCAGTCGCTCATCACGCCCTTGGCGTTGGTCGAGCCGAGCTGGAAACCGATCGTGAAAATCTCGATGCCCTTCTTCTTCATCTGCGTGCACAGGTTCTCCGCATAGCTGCGCGACTTCTGGGACTGATAGCCGCGCGTATAGGACCTCTGGTCGACTCCGGCAAAGGCCGTGTTGAACTCGCCGTCTGTCATCAGGATTGCGTATTTCGCGACTTCCTTGTCGTTATAATTGTTGGGCTCCGAACCCGTCGGCAGGACTTTCCCCCATTTCGGCGACAACATGTACCAGGCCCACTGGATGCCGATATGGCCGGCGGTAAATCCGTTCGCCTGGAAGCTGTCGACGGTCGCCTTGAGCGCCGCGGAATCCGTGGAAAGCGGTTTCAGCTCGGCAGTGGGGCAGAACGCCAGGCGATAGTCGCGGCTGATCATCGCCGCGTTCGGGCTGGTGTCGTTGAACTGGTTCATCCCCTTGCGCTCGGTTGCGCAATTGTCGGGACGATAGCTCGCGCCTCTTCCCTTCTTCCCCCTTTTTTTCTTCTTTCCGCCGCTCGCCAACTGGCTGCGCATGGCTCCGTATGAGGGTGGTTCTCCCGTTTCGTAGCCGGTTTCGTAATAGACCATGTCGCTGAGCGCGCCGGCATTGACGGCGTCGGCATAGGGAATGATCGAGACCCGGACCCGGTCCGAGCCCGCCGCCTGGCCGTCTAGGAAAGTGCTCACGGCGCGCTTGGCGGCATCCTTGAGGTCCCGGAGCTTCCAGCCGTACATCGAACCGGTGATGTCGAGCATCATCGCGACTTCGACCTTCTTGTTGGAATAGACCGTCGCGCTCGACACTTTCAGCGGATAGGTGCTGCCGGTCCAGAACACCGGGAACGCCAGTGACGTCGTTGCCTCGACCGTCGCGTCGATCGTGCCCGCCGTCTGGTCGATGTCGAACTGGGAAAAATGAACCGATCCCGGTTTCAGGTAACCGCCGGGGGCATTGGCCAGCAGGAAGGAGAGCGCCGTCTTTTCGGCGTCCTGCTCCTTGATGTGGCCGGTATAGATGTCGAGCGCCGTCGATGTCAGCGCGGAGTCGAGTGCATTGGCCAGGCGGGACTTCGACCCGCCGATCTGCGTGATGTTGACACTGAAGCCAACGGCGAAAACCAGCGTGGGCAGAATGACCGCGGCCATCATCGTGTAATTGCCTTCGCGGTCATTCGCGAAGCGGCGCAACGGCATTCCGGGCTTCCTTGCGGAGATCATCGTGATCGTCCTCCTCATGTTCAATTCCAGACGTGATGATCGGCATCACTGGCAAGAGAAAAGAACGACTAGGGGAAACAGTTGAAAGAGCGGTTAAACAAACGAAATCCGCAGGTATTCGATCTGTATTTGGTTATCACCGAGTTACATGAAATTGTATGGATACCTTTATTAGTAATAACTAATACTATTTAATGGCTCGACTGCGCAGGAACGAACCGGTTCGCGATGAGGGTTCTGGAGACCGGGAAGGCAGCTTGGAGTCATTGCGCTGGCACGGGGCTGCTCCGGCGGCCGCGCATCCGCCGGCCGGCAAATGATACGGAAGCGCGACCGTCAGCTGTAGTGGTTCTTCACCACGGCGGCGGCCAGTTCCTCGCGGCCAATGATGCCGAGCACATCCTCGGGGCGCGGCACCCCGCCGGCCTTGGCATCGATCACGATCGCGCAGGAGCGGTCGCGCAGGTTCATGCGCGTCACGATGTCGTTGAGCGTGTTCCTGTTCGTCGCGATCACGAAATCGGTCTTCATGATCTCGCCCAGCGTCTGTCCGGCGAAGCGGTCCGGCTGGTAGGGAATGGCGCCGAACCGCACGTATCCGCCGATGCGCGGACCATGCGTGACGATGATCTGTTTCGTCGCGTCGGAATCGATCTTGGCCAGCGCCTGCGGCACCGTCATGTCCGACGGCAGGATGTGGAATTCGGGATTCATGATCTCGCTGGCGCGCTGCACCAGGAACATGTTGGTGGTCCGGTCGGTCGGGATCGCGCGGCCGCGCTTGCGCAGCTTGATCGTGTAGATGTCGTTGGTGACCAGCGCGCGGCGCACGCCCAGCGCGAGCGCGACGGCCAGCACCAGCGGCAGGATGATGTTGTAGTCCCGCGTCATCTCGAAGATCATGACGATCGCGGTCATCGAAGCGCTCGTTGCGCCGCCGACCATCGCGCCCATGCCGATCATCGCGAAGGCCGGCACCGAAAGGCCCGAACCGGGAAACAGCATCGTTCCGATCACGCCGATCGCCCCGCCCAGAGTCGCGCCCATGAACAGGCTCGGCGAGAAGATTCCGCCCGATGCGCCCGACCCGAGGCTGACCGTCGTCGCGAACAGCTTGCCGACGAACAGCGCCAGCAGCAGCGCCACGCTGACATTGCTGCCCGACAGGATGTCCTGGATCGTCGAATAACCGACGCTCATGACGTGATAGTGGCCCGAGAACAGCAGGAAGCTGTAGCCGAGAACGCCGACCGACAGCATGCCGAGCGTATTCTGCAAATACGGCCCGCCGGGGATTTTCTCGATATTGTCTTCCATGAATTCGAGCACGGTGACGAACAAATAGGCGGCGATGCCGCAAGCGACGCCGACGGCGGCGGCGACCGCGATCTCGGCGAAATTCACCGCGGTCGGCTGCGGCAGTTGCTTCCAAAGCGGAATATAGAATGCCGCCTCGGCGCCGATCAGGAGCCGGTAGAAATAGGTCGATGTCGCGGTTGCGGCGACCACCGGCAGGAAGCTGCGCGGCGAGATTTCCGGCAACAGGATTTCGACCGCGAACAGCACGCCGCCCAGCGGCGTGTTGAAGGTCGCAGCGATGCCGGCACCCGCGCCGGCGGCGAGCAGGATGATCTTTTGCGACCGGATCAGGCCGAGCCGGCGCCCGAAAGTCGAGCCGAAGGAAGAGCCGATCTGGATGATCGGCCCTTCGCGCCCGACCGAGGCGCCGGTGCCGATCGACAGCGCCGAGGCGAAAGACTTCACCACCGCCACGATGCCGCGCACGTTTCCGTCCTTGTGGTAGATCGCGTACATCACCTCGGGTACGCCGTGGCCTTTGGCTTCCGGTGCGAATTTCTGCACGAGCCACACCACGATCAGGCCGCCGATCACCGGAACGAGGATGATGAAGGGTCCCCATACGCTGGGATCGCCGAACTTGTTGGGTTCGAGATCGACCGAGAGGGTGCCGTAGAAAGCGAGATTGTAGATGACGGCGATCAGGTATTTGAAGCCGATCGCGCCGGTTGCCGCGACAATACCGACAAGGAAAGCGTAGAATGTCAGGATCGGCAGCGGCGCTTCACGTCCATGCGCTCCCGCCGCTGGTTCGGCATTTTCGGCACGAACGGCGGCGTTGTTTTCAATGGTCATCTCGGTTTCGCTTCGAAAGAATGGCCAAACGCCGGCGCGAATGCGGCCAACGCGGCGGGACTGCCCCAAGGGATCGTGATGCTTCAGACGTGCAAGGCTGTAGCGCAATGGTTCTTGCCGAAGCAAGCCAATTGCGACGCCAAACGCAGGCTTGACGCCGTTTTTCCGGCAAAAATCCGCGATTCCGGGCACCTGCACGACATTTTGCGGCGTTCTGGCCATACGCGCCTGCCGCGCGGCCGAGACGATCTGTACCCGGTTCCGCTGCGCGTCGAACCCGATGCGCCCGCCATCCCTTGCCGCGTCCCGCCGGCAGCCATACATAGCAGGGAGTGCGAATGGCCCGCGGGTCGCCTGCACGACCGGCAGCCGCAGACCCGGCGCGGGCCGATCAAATGGATCGCACGCGAAAGGAGGTCGTTATGGCAACGATGCAGCCTCAAATCTGGTATCACCAACACCGTGCATGGGAGGATGTGGCCTCGCTGATCCTCGGCGCGATCGTGCTGGTGTCGCCTTACTTCACCGGAATGACCGGCGACCTGGCCATCATTGTCTCGTCGATCGCCGCCGGCGGCCTGATCGCCATCCTCGGCGCCGTCGAGATGGTCGCCCTCCGCCGCTGGGAGGAATGGCTCGAAATGCTGTGCGGCGCCTGGCTGGTCATCGCGCCCTTCGCGCTCGGCTACGTCGGCACCATGCGCACGCTGCACATGGTCATCGGCGCGCTGGTCTTCCTGCTGGCCGTGTTTGAAATGTGGCAGGACAGCGACCGCGATCTGCCGGCGTGACGGCCTGAAAATCCGGCGTGGCCGCCCCCGGGCGGCCGCGTCCCCCGCCGAATGGCGGTTTGAACCGCGAAACGGCCGGCATGGCTGGACGCTCAGTCGCGCCGCGTGTCGAGCCAGGCCCGCACAGCGGCGAGCAATGGCACAGCGTCGGCGATCTGTGCCGCCGTGAACTCCTGCGCCAGCGCCTGCATCATTGGCACCATCGTCTCGATGCATGCATCACGCATGGCGCGACCCTCGCCGGTGATGGTCACGCGCTTCGACCGGCCGTCCGTCGCATCGGGAGTCACCACGACCAGCCGCTTGCTTTCCAGATGCTTCAGCGTGCCCGTCATGGCACCCTTCGTTACCTGCATGGCCCGCGCAATCCTGTGCGGCGTCCAGCCGTCCCCGAGCCGGCACAAATGGTTGAGCACCGAAAACTGCGCCAGCGTCATGCCGGTCGGCATCGCCTTTTCGAAGGCGTTGCCAGAAAGCTGCCCGATAATGCCGATTTCGTTGAAAAAACGGAAAACGGCTTCGATGTCCCGTGGATTGCCGGTCATGCGCTCCTGATCCGTGTCTCGAGCGGCCAGCGCGGTGCCGCCTTGATTTCCGGACCATAGCCGAGGCGCACGAACATTTGCAGCGTCTCGCCGGCGCCGATCCCCAGCACATTGCGCATTTCGCCGTATTTGCCGGCCATCTCCGCATATTCCTGCAACGCCTGGCTGAAAGGCTGCAGCGCGAGCCCGGCGCCGGTCGCCGCAAGATGCATGCGCACATAGTCGCGCCCGGCTGCAATCTGGTCGGCCCTGCCGTTGCCCGGCGTCGCCAGCCACAGAAAGGCCATCGCCGTGTCGAACTGCCTCTTTTGCGCCGCCATGCCCTGCGCGAACACCATCGAGTCCGGATCGAGCATGTCGCCCCTGTCCATCAGTCCGACAAGGTTCATGCCCTCCATCAAGGGTCCGGCAAGGCTGATCCCGTCGGGATTAGCCTCGATCTCCGCTTTGCCGATACGCATCAGGTCGACGCTTTCCTTCATCGTGCGATATGTGCGCAGCTCGATTTCCATCGCCTCCCATGCCAGCGTCCTGAGCGCGCCGACCCCCGCCGCATCGCTCGCATGGCCTATCCGGGCGGTGTTCACGGCTTTCGCCACCGTATCGAGCGTGGCAGCGTCGACCGGCCGCCCGGTATCGTAGGGCTCGCGGTTGGTATGGCGGGCAAACACCTGGGCGAACAGCGGATCGCGCGGCACGCCGGTATCGGCCACCATGCGGATGCGGGCCACCGGGCGGCCGTCGAGCACGGGCTGCGGCTCGCCTTCGGGAAACAGGGTCACATCCGCGCGGTAACCGGCCTCGGCCGCGGCCATCGCCAGCAGTTCGACGAAACAGCCAAGCCCGATCGTCAGTTGCCGGTCGTAGGGGTCGGTTTCGGGCAGCCGCCGCGATGTGTCGAAGTAAAGCGTGATCTCGCCGGGCGCCGACAGGTCGGCCACCCATGGCTGACGGTTGTGCGGGTTGGGCGCCAGGATGGCGTGGGACAGCGCAAAAATGCGCGGATCCCTGCTCGTCGCGGCCTCCAGCACCCGCGCACTTTCCCAGGGAATGCGCGATGCCGCCGGGTCGCGCGTTGCCGCCCAGACGCCGATCCCACCGGCGGCAACGACCACGCCGCCGCCCAGGATTGCCATGAATTTTCGCCTGCTGGTCATTTCTCGCTCCATTCGTTTAGCACTAAACTATTTAGTTCAATGCTAAACCATATGTCAAGCCGTGGTCGAAATGCGCGGTGCATGGCGGCGCGGCAATCGCGGCAATCGCTGGCCTTTTCGCCCCGAATCACTACATTCCGCAGGATGACAGGTTTTCCCGACGACGTGCCGTTCTTCGACGACGGCGAAGCGCCCGCGCGCCCCGGCGGCATCGCGGCCCGCGCGCTGGCCGCCCGCGAGCGG
>JBNLDE010000222.1:0-6096 GCA_050304175.1 Zhengella sp.
GGCGTGCCCCGGGCAGTCGACGTGCGCGTAGTGACGCGCTTCCGTCTCATACTCCACGTGCGCCGTCGAAATGGTGATGCCACGCGCCTTCTCCTCCGGCGCCGCATCAATCTGGTCATACGCCTTGAACTCGCCGAAAAATTTCGTGATCGCAGCCGTCAGCGTCGTCTTGCCATGGTCAACGTGACCAATCGTGCCGATGTTCACATGCGGTTTCGTGCGCTCAAATTTACCTTTTGCCATCTTGCGTTCCCTTGGCGACCTGGAGGGGTTTCATTTCGGATGCGGGGCGATTAGCGGGAAAGGCAAAAAAATACAAGGGCCTTTTGCAACTCGCGGCGCTGCGCGAACCGGCTGGTCGGACCAGAAACAGTCGAAAAATTTGATGCTTGGAGCGGGTAGCGGGAATCGAACCCGCATATTCAGCTTGGAAGGCTGCTGCTCTACCATTGAGCTATACCCGCGTGCCGCTTTGCCGGGCCGGTGGTGGAGGGGGCTGGATTCGAACCAGCGTACGCATAGCGAACGGATTTACAGTCCGTCTCCTTTAACCACTCGGACACCCCTCCGGAACCGTGACCGGCAAAAGCGCCTTGAGGTAGGCGCGAAAGCAGCCGCGCCGATATGGCCTGCCGCTTTGCGACGGGACATATGGCGGCAACTCACCGGCCTGTCAACCGGATGTCACGCACCTTGCCAAATGAAATTTGCGGGATGCGGGAAAACCGCCGTATCCATATCGCCTGACGCGGTCTATAAGCGCGGCCATGAGCAAGGACGACAATTCGAGGGGCGGCAAGGACAGCCATTACGCGCGATTGCGCCGGGCGCATCGTGACGCGAAGTCCGGCGGACCGCAGCGGCGCCACCGGCAGGACGCTATCCCGCCGGGTGACGATCCGAAGGACGGGCTGGTACGGCTCTACGGCTTGCACACGGTTTCCGCCGCACTCGCCAATCCGAGACGGAAGATCCGTTCGATGACCGTCACCCGCAACGCCCTGCAGCGGCTCGGGATCACCGACGAAACCACCCTGCCCTTCGCGGTCGAGATTGCCGACCCGCGGGCGATCGACCGGATCACCGGGTCGGATGCTGTCCATCAGGGTGTAGTCATCGAGGCCGAACCGTTGGTGGCCAGGCGGCTCGATGCGCTCGACTCTGCACACCTGGTCCTGGTGCTCGACCAGGTCACAGATCCACACAACATGGGCGCGATCATGCGCTCGGCCGTCGCGTTTGGCGTGGATGCCCTGGTCACCACGTCGCGCCACAGTCCCGGCGAATCGGGCGTGCTGGCGAAATCGGCCTCAGGTGCGCTTGAACATGTCGACCTGATCGAGGTGCGCAATCTCGCCGAGGCGATCGAAATGCTCAATGCCGAAGGGTTTCAGACCATCGGGCTCGATTCGGATGGGCCGCTTGAACTGGAACCCGCCATGTCGGGTGGCAAGATCGCGCTTGTCCTCGGCGCGGAGGGCAAGGGCCTGCGACAGAAAACGCGCGAGACCGTGTCGACCCTCGCGCGGCTTGACATGCCGGGCGCGATCCGTTCGCTCAACGTCTCCAACGCGGCCGCCGTGTCGCTCTATATCGCGACCCGCCACCTCAACCGCTGAGCACTATTTGTGCGCGTGTTCGCAGAGTTGCCTGTTTTGCAGGCAACTCAGACACCAGCATGGCGAAATCCCGTGATTTTCAACAACCGGCTTGCTTTTTGCTTGGCTCCGACCGAACCTGTTACGGGGAGTTTGCCGATTGAAACCATTCGACGAAATGCAAGCCGGCCGAAAAATCCGCCCGCCCTATCAGGACTACCATCGCTGGTTCGCTGAACAGGACAGCGACTACCTTTCGACCAAGTCACGCGATGCGGAAGAAGTCTTTCGGCGCACAGGGATCACCTTCGCCGTCTACGGAGAACAGGAGGCCGCAGAACGCCTTATTCCGTTTGACGTCGTGCCGCGCATCATGTCCGGTTCCGAGTGGCGCCGCCTGGCCCAGGGCATCGAACAACGCGTCGTGGCGCTCAACGCATTTCTGGACGACATCTATCATCGTCAGGAGATTCTCAGGGCGGGCCGGATCCCAAAATCGCTGATCGCCCGCAACGAGGCATTCCTGCCGGAGATGCTTGGCGTCAGACCGCCCGGCGGCGTGTACACCCACATCATCGGCGTAGACATCGTCCGCACCGGCGAGAACGAGTTCTTCGTACTCGAAGACAATGCGCGCACACCCTCGGGCGTGTCCTACATGCTGGAAAACCGCGAAACGATGATGCAGCTTTTCCCCGAGTTGTTCCGCGATATCCGCGTGCGCCCGGTGGAGAATTATCCGCAGCTTCTACGCCAGTCGCTGGCAGCGGTCGCTCCGGAGGCGGCACGGGACAACCCCACGGTCGCGGTGCTGACCCCGGGCATCTACAACTCCGCCTATTTCGAACATTCCTTCCTGGCCGATTCGATGGGTTGCGAGCTGGTCGAGGGATCCGACCTGCGTATCGAGAATGGCAAGGTGGCGATGCGCACCACCGAAGGCTACAAACCGATCGACGTGCTTTATCGCCGGGTCGACGACGCCTATCTCGATCCGCTTACCTTCCGGCCCGACTCGGCGCTCGGCGTGGCCGGCATTATGGACGTGTATCGCGCCGGCAACATTACGATCGCCAATGCGCCGGGCACCGGCATCGCCGACGACAAGGCGATCTATTCCTACATGCCGGAAATCGTCGAGTTCTACACCGGACGCAAGGCGATCCTTCAGAATGTCCCGACTTGGCGCTGTTCGGACGAAGACAGTCTGAAATACGTGCTGGAGCACATCTCGGAACTGGTCATCAAGGAAGTGCACGGATCCGGCGGCTACGGCATGCTGGTCGGCCCGGCCGCCAAGAAGGCGGAACGTGAGGCGTTCGCCGACAAACTCAAGGCGAAGCCCGGCAACTACATCGCACAGCCCACATTGGCGCTTTCAACCTGCCCGATCCTGACCGGAAAGGGGCTGGCGCCCCGTCATGTCGATCTCCGACCCTTCGTGCTGGTTTCCGACCAGGTACGCATTGTGCCTGGCGGCCTCACCCGCGTCGCGCTGAAACAGGGATCCCTGGTCGTCAATTCCAGCCAGGGCGGCGGCACCAAAGACACATGGGTTCTGGACGACTGACATGCTGCTGGGAAGAACCGCAAACGGCCTGTACTGGATGCACCGCTATCTCGAGCGGACCGAGAACGCAGCGCGCCTGATCGACACGGGATTGAGGGTCGCGCTCACGGGCGATTCCGAACAGGGCGATGCCTGGCGCTCGGTTCTTCAGAGCGCCGGTATCGATCAGGCATTTGCGACGGTCCACGACGATACCAGTGCCCAAACGGTGGCCGATTTCATGCTGCGCGACGCACAAAATCCTTCAAACGTCCGGTCCGCGATGGAGACGGCGCGCAACAACGGACGCATGGTACGCACGGCGCTCACCCGCGAAGTATGGGAAAGCCTCAATGAAGCATGGATGAACCTGACCAAGAGCCTGGCGCGACCGGTTTCCGACAACCGGCTTCCGGGCGTTCTTGACCAGATCAAGCGCGAGATCGCCCATATCCGCGGTGCATTCGAAGGCACCATGTTGCGCGACGAACGCTTCGACTTCGCCCGTCTCGGCACCTATGTCGAACGCGCCGACAATACGGCGCGCATCCTCGACGTCAAATATTATGTGCTGCTGCCAGGTGCGACCTGGGTCGGCTCGTCACTCGATACCCATCAGTGGGAGTCGATCCTGCGTTCGGTCTCTGCCCACCGGTCCTACCGCTGGATCTACGACGCGCAGTACAAGCCGACCAACATCGCCGATTTCCTGATCCTCAATCGCCGAATGCCGCGCTCGCTGGCGTTTTGCTACATGAACATCGCCGATCATCTGGCGTATCTCGGCAATGATTACGGTGCGCGCCACGACTGTCACCGGACCGCCGATGCCATGCTGGTCCAGTTGAAAGAGCTGGAGATAGGCGACATTTTCGAACAGGGCCTACACGAGTTCCTGACCGGATTTGTTCGCGAAAACAACAAACTTGCCGCCGAAATCGCCGAGTCCTTCCGCTTCTACTAAATTGCAAGCCAATCCATGCGCCTGACCATCGAACACCATACGGAATACCGTTATGACCAGCCGGTCCATTACGCGCTGCAACGGCTTCGGTTGTGGCCAAAAGACTGTATGAGCCAGGCAATCTCCGCGTGGGAAATCGAACTGAAAGGCGGTATTCGCGAAGCGGAGTTCATCGACGGATTTGGTAATGACAACTGGCTGGTCAGCGCTCGCGGCGGCATCGAATATCTCGGCATTACCGCTCGCGGTGTTGTCGAGACCGTCGATACAAGCGGCATCAGCGGCCCGGCGTCCGGTTTCGCGCCGCTGTGGCTTTATCGCCAGGAAACGCTGCTGACCCAGCCGGGCAAGACCATTCGCGCCCTGGCCCGCGAAGTCGGAGACAGTACGCTCGACGGGATGCACCGGCTCATGGCGCTAATCAGCGAGCGGGTCACCTACGAGATCGGCGCCACACATCCGGCGACCGGCGCCGAAGAGTCGCTGTCCGGCGGAAGCGGCGTTTGTCAAGACCACGCGCATGTATTCTGTGCCGTGGCCCGCATCCTCGGCGTACCGGCGCGTTATGTCAGCGGCTATCTTTTCATGCACGAGACCACGGATCAGGCCGCAAGCCATGC
This sequence comes from Zhengella sp., assembly GCA_050304175.1. Lineage (GTDB taxonomy): Bacteria > Pseudomonadota > Alphaproteobacteria > Rhizobiales > Rhizobiaceae > JAIOIW01. Next base: position 4,732 of record JBNLDE010000222.1, read on the forward strand.
CTGGGCCGAAGCCCATATCGATGGCTTGGGCTGGATCGGTTTCGACTGTTCCAACGGGATCTGCCCCGACGAGCTTTACGTCCGGCTCGCTGTCGGGCGCGACTATACCGACGCGGCGCCGGTTTCGGGAATCCGTTTCGGCCCGTCGCAAGAAACGCTTGCCGTCAGGTTGAACGTGTCGCAGTAATCATCGCAGATGAATTATTGAGCAGAATCGCCGGATACCCTCCTCCATGACCTACTGTGCCGCGCTGAGAACCAACCGTGGGCTGATTTTCATGTCAGACACCCGCACCAATGCCGGGGTCGACAATGTCTCGGTCATGCGAAAAATGCACACGTGGGAAAACACAGGCGAACGGGTCGTCGTGTTGCTGGCGGCGGGTAACCTAGCGACGACCCAGGCCGTTATATCGGTGCTCGACGAGCGCGCCAAGGCGCCTTCCGAACGCCAGCCTTCGCTGCTCGACACGCCCTCCATGTTCCAGACCGCGCGCCTTGTCGGCGAGACGTTGCGCGAAGTCATCCACGATACCGGATCCGATAATGGCCAGGAGTCGGAAGCCAAGTTCCACGCGAGCTTCATCCTCGGCGGCCAGATTGCCGGCGGCGAACCGCGGCTGTTCCTGATCTACCCGGAAGGCAATTTCATCGAGTCGAGCGACGACACGCCGTTTTTCCAGATCGGCGAGCACAAGTACGGCCGTCCGATCATCGTGCGCGCCTTTAATCCTGACCTTTCGTTCGCCGAAGCGGCCAAACTTCTGCTGATCTCGTTCGATTCCACTGTGCGGGCGAACCTGTCGGTTGGGCTGCCCGTCGACCTGCTCTACTACGAATCCGGCTCGTACCAGTTGCCGCCGCTACGGCGGTTCACAGCCGATGATCCTTACTACCGGCGCATTTCGGAAGGCTGGTCGGACTCGCTCCGCGCGGCATTCGCCGAATTGCCGGAACCCCAACTCTAGGCAGCTTCTGTCTTTTCGCTCGTTCGGCCCGACGAATTCCGATGTCGATATCAGGATTTGTTTTGTCCGTATCGTGAAAGCCGGATTTCCGGTGCTGGTCAAACATGCCCTGTCCAAGCGGGAGACTGTGACAGATGGGCTTTTCGGCATTCCGGATTCTCAAGGAAAGCCTGACCGGCAACAGGGGCTGGAAGCCTCATTGGCGCGATCCCGAACCCAAGGCGGAATACGATATCGTCATTGTCGGCGGCGGCGGGCACGGGCTTTCCACCGCTTACTACCTCGCGCGCGAATTCGGGGTAACCAATGTCGCCGTACTTGAGAAGGGCTGGCTTGCGTCCGGCAATGTCGCGCGCAACACCACGATCGTCCGCTCCAACTACATGCTGCCGGGCAA
>JBNLDE010000223.1:0-8245 GCA_050304175.1 Zhengella sp.
ATGCCCAGGCGCTGGGGTTCCTGTCGCGCGATCCCGACATCCGCAAGCTGGCGACGACACCCGGCCGGGTCTCGCTGCTGTGGGACGTGTGCGCGCTGCCCGACTACCGGCGCATCGCGCCCGCCCAGCATGCCGACATCATCGGCGCGCTCTACGGCGATCTGGCGCGCGACGGCCATGTCGACGAGGACTACATGGCCGAGCAGGTGCGCCGGGCCGACCGGACCGACGGCGATATCGACACGCTCTCGGCCCGCGTCGCACAGATCCGCACCTGGACTTTCGTTTCGCATCGGCCGCAATGGCTGGCCGATCCGGCACACTGGCAGGAAAAAACACGCGAAATCGAAGACCGGCTGTCCGATGCGCTTCACGAACGGTTGACGAAACGGTTCGTAGACCGCAGGACATCCGTGCTCATGAAGCGCTTGAGAGAAAATACGATGCTCGAAGCTGAAATCAGTTCATCCGGAGACGTGCTGGTGGAAGGCCATCATGTCGGCGAATTGCAGGGATTCCGGTTCACCGCCGACCGTACCGCGGAAGGCGAGGACGCCAAGGCCGTGCGCGCTGCGGCGCAGAAGGCGCTGGCCGGCGAATTCGAGGCGCGTGCCGAACGGTTCGCCGCCGTGGCCAATGGCGACCTGGCGCTCGGATCCGATGGCGTCGTACGTTGGCTGGGCGCTCCGGTGGCCTCGCTGGTTGCCGGGGAAGAGACATTGAAGCCGCGCGCCGTTCTGCTGGCCGACGAGCAGTTGACCGGCGAGGCGCGCGACAGGGTCGCGGCGCGCGTCACGCGTTATGTCGGCTACCAGATCGACACGCTGCTCAAGCCGCTGACCGACCTGGCCGCAGCGGATTCGCTGGAAGGCCTGGCGCGCGGGATCGCTTTCCGGCTGGTCGAGAATCTGGGCGTCATCGACCGGCGCGAGGTCGCGAACGACATCAAGTCGCTGGACCAGCAGGCGCGCGGACAGTTGCGCCGCCTCGGCGTGCGTTTCGGCGCTTACCACATCTTCATTCCCGCCCTGCTCAAGCCGGCGCCGGCCGGTCTTGTCACGCTGTTGTGGGCGACCAGCAATGACGGCAAGGACAAAGCGGGCTTCGGCGATGTCGTGGCGGCGATGGCCGCCGGCCGCACCTCGGTGGTCATCGATCCCGATTTCGAGCGCGAGTTCTACCGCCTGGCCGGGTTCCGCATCCTTGGCCGGCGCGCGGTGCGCGTCGACATCCTGGAACGGCTTGCCGATCTGATCCGCCCGGCTCTCGACTGGTCGCCCGGTTCGGCCGCGCGACCCGACGGCGCCTATGGCGGCCGGGCCTTCGTCGTCACGCCGGCGATGATGTCGATCCTCGGCGCGACGGCGGAGGACATGGAGGAAATCCTCAAGAGCCTCGGCTACCGCGCCGAAGCGAAGGAAGCCGAAGAGGTAGTGACGCGGCTTGCCGAGTTCGACACTGCGGCCAAGGCGGCGGCCGAGGCAAAAAGCGAGGACGCCAAGAAGGATGCGGAGGCCGTAACAGGCGAAGCTGCGCCGGCCGAAGCGGAAGCCGCGCCCTCAGCCGAACAGCCGGCCGCAGCGGCGGAAACAGCCGAGCCGGCAGGTTCCGCCGAAGAACCTGCGCCGGAACCGGTGACCGAAGCGGCCACGGCCGATGCCGCGGCAACCGAAACGGGACAGGGCGAGGCGGAAAAGTCGGCGGGAACCGCCGATGCCGCAGACGACGGCGCGCCCCGGACCACTGCCGATACCGGATCCGCCGACACCGGGGCCGAGGAAGAGGCGAAGCCTGTCCTGGTGTGGCGCCAGGCCGGACGGAGCGACCACCGCCATCGCGGCCGGCCTCACGGCGGACGCGACGGTCAGGAGGCCGGCGAAAAGCGCGGTTTCAAGCTCAAGCGCGGACCGAAGGGCGGTCCGCACTGGGGCGGCGCAAAACCGCCGATGCAGGCGCGTCCGCCACGGCGCGAGGCCCCCGCCAAGATCGATCCGGATTCGCCCTTCGCCAAGCTGGCGGCGTTGAAGGACAAGATGGGCAAATAGGCGCCGCGATGTCCGGCTCGCATTCGCATGTCTGCGCGTTTCGACCCGGTGACCGGCCGTGAACGGCGACAAGGGCGAGGCGGCCGCGAGCCAGCGGATCGACAAGTGGCTGTTCTTTGCCCGGATCGTGAAATCGCGCACGCTTGCGGCCAAGATGGTCCAGGCCGGGCGGGTCAGGGTCAACCGCGACAAGATATCCAACGCCGCGCGGACCGTCAGGCCGGGCGACGTGCTGACCGTCGCGCTCGAGCGCCAGGTCGTCGTGCTCAGGATCAGCGGCCTGGGCGAGAGGCGCGGGCCCTATCCTGCAGCCCAGCTGCTGTACGAGGACCTGACGCCTCCGGAGCCGCCACGCGACAAGCCGCAGGCAGCGGCGAATGTCGCCGTTCGCGAGCCCGGAACAGGCCGGCCGACCAAAAAGGAACGCCGCATGCTCGACCGGTGGCAGGACGGGGAATGACTTTGCGTCGCAGACCCGCCAATAGGCGTCTCCGGCCCTTGTCAGCGTCATGCAAAGCGGTTACCTCACCACGGTGAAATGGAACGGTAGCGGCCGCGCTGGAGACAGCTGAGACATGACCTATCTTGTCATCGATAATTGCATCAAGTGCAAATACATGGATTGCGTGGAAGTGTGTCCGGTGGACTGCTTCTACGAGGGCGAGAACATGCTCGTGATCCATCCCGACGAATGCATCGATTGCGGTGTGTGCGAACCGGAATGCCCGGCCGAGGCGATCAAGCCGGATACCGAACCGGGGCTCGACAAGTGGCTCAAGATCAACACCGAATACGCGGAAAAGTGGCCGAACATCACGATCAAGCGCGACCCGCCGGCGGATGCGCAGCAGTTTGACGGCGAAGAAGGAAAGTTCGAGAAGTACTTCTCACCGGAGCCCGGCGAAGGCGACTGATCGGCGAAGGATGCCGGCCGTCATCCGCCCCGGTTGCGTGGTTAACCAATTCAGGAACAAGACCGGCGCCCGTTTTGTTAGCGGGCGCAGCAAAACATTGATTCTTTCGCACTTTCGTGCTATATAATACGTACATGCCGGTATTCTATCCATTCCGTGGCGCGTGACGCGCCGATCACCGAAAGGCATATCATAGTCAAAACGAGGTAACTGGTCGGGTGCGAACAATCCCGAGCCGAAGCCTCGCTGACGGTTTGCCTGCGGTGCGAGTGGTATGCGCAATAACCGGAACAATGCCGGATTTTCCGGCCAGAACCTGAAACCGGCGCGGCGTGCCGGGATCCAACAGGGAGTAAATGACGCGTATGGCCACCCAGCAGAAAAAGTCCGCACAGCGCCAGGGTTTCAAGACGAGCGAGTTTATCGTCTATCCGGCTCACGGGGTCGGGCAGATTGTTGCGATCGAAGAGCAGGAAGTCGCGGGTCACAAGCTGGAATTGTTCGTGATCGATTTCCAGAAGGACAAGATGCGGCTCAAGGTACCGGTCGCGAAGGCTGCCTCGATCGGCATGCGCAAACTGTCTGAAACGGACTATGTCGATCGCGCGCTCAAGGTCGTTCAGGGCCGTGCGCGAGTCAAGCGCACCATGTGGTCGCGCCGGGCGCAGGAATATGATGCGAAGATCAATTCCGGCGACCTGATTTCGATTTCGGAAGTCGTCCGTGATCTCTATCGCGCCGAAAATCAGCCCGAGCAGTCGTATTCGGAGCGTCAGCTCTATGAGGCAGCGCTCGACCGCATGGCCCGCGAAATCGCGGCCGTGAACAAGATGAGCGAAACCGAGGCGGTCAACCTGATCGAACAGAACCTCAACAAAGGCCCGCGCCGCGGCGCGAAGGCCGAAAACGAGGAATCCGAGCAGGAAGAAGCGGCATAATCGTCGTATTCACGCAAACGTGAAAACAAGCCCGGCCCCGGTGGCCGGGCTTTTTCGTTTCGGCGGCGCTTTAGGACCGGGGGCGCCGCCGCATCCAGCCCGCCGGTTCGCGCCCGCAATTACAACATACTGATTTGAATATATAAATTCTGCAATTTGACGTCCCAGACACATCGCGCACCCGGACCGGATCGGTTTTGCGACCGGGGAAAACGTCATTTTTTAACGTCATAGGGTGATCCGATAGCCGGCGTGGAGCGTTTCAGGAACAGTCTTGACCGCCCGCCGACACAAACGCGACATTTTTGGTGGTTCCGATCTGACGGCGAGTTGAAGGCGCAATCGTTTGTGTTCCAAGGAGACCGACGATGAAAAGCGACAGAGCCGGAAATGCCATCGTGCGAGCCGCGATGAGGGCTCCATATCTGGAGCGCCAGGAAGAGCACGACCTTGCCGCACGCTGGAAAGACTTCGACGACCAGAATGCGATGCACCGCATTACGACCGCGCATATGCGGCTTGTTGTTTCGATCGCGTCACGCTTCCGCTATTTCGGCCTGTCGATGAGCGATCTTATCCAGGAAGGCCATGTCGGGCTTCTGGAGGCGGCGGCCCGGTTCGATCCGGAGCGCGAGGTGCGGTTCTCGACCTACGCGACCTGGTGGATCCGCGCCTCGATGCAGGACTACATCCTGCGCAACTGGTCGATCGTGCGCGGCGGCACGTCGTCGACGCAAAAGGCGCTGTTTTTCAACCTTCGCCGGTTGCGGGCAAAGCTGACGCAGGGCAGCGAAAAAATGCCGTCCTCGGCGATATACAAGGAGATCTCGGTAGCGCTCGGCGTTTCCGAGGCCGACGTGGCATTGATGGATTCGCGCCTGTCGGGTCCTGATGCCTCGCTGAACGCGCCCATCGATGTCGACGGCGACGGCGCTTCGGAGCGAATGCAATTCCTGGTTTCCGATGCGCCGACGCCCGACGAGGTCGTCGGGGACGCGATCGACACCGAGCGGCGAATAACCTGGCTGCACAGCGCATTGCGGGTTCTCAACGACCGCGAACTGCATATTATCCGCGAAAGGCGGCTGGCCGACGAGGGCGCGACGCTCGAGCGATTGGGCGGGGAACTCGGGATATCCAAGGAGCGCGTCCGCCAGATCGAGAGCCGGGCGCTGGAGAAACTGCGCGGCGAACTGGTGCGGACGCATCCGGAAGTGGCGTCGAACCTTGGTTGAGCGGACCGTCCCGCTGAGCCTATTTGTCGGTTATGATCTTGACCCGGTCTCCGGCCGAAACGCTGGCGCCGGGCGCTATGCCGTTGAGCAGCCGGAACAGGTCGAGCTTGCGCTGCGTCCCGCTCATCATCGCCGCCAGCACCGCGATCGATTGGCCGGGTTCGACCTTCAGGATGCGGACCCGCAGCGGTTTCAGGGCGGCCTTCTCGCTTGCGCTGAGCAGGCGGAATGACGAGCGAACGGTCTCGGCCGTCGGCTCGAGCGCCTTGCTGGAAAGCGGCGCGGCGGTCAGCAGGCGATAGATCTTGGTGCCGATCCGGAAGACGGTGATATCGAACTGCCAGCCGTCGGCGCGGGCGCGGGCAGTGCCGGTTTCGAGACCGTTCACCGTGGCAGTGCGGATCGTGTTCGCGTCGAGCCCGTTCACCCAGCCGCTGGCAATGTAGCGGTCGACGCTGACGGACTTGTCGATTGTCACGCCATCGAACCGCACGGCGACGTCACCTGGTCCGGCCGCGGTGACCGCCTCTGCCGAATTGTCGATGACGAAATTCTCCGGCACCGTGAAACGGATGCCAAGGCGCGGATGCAGGAACTCCAGCCCCCGCACGAAACCTTCTTCCGGCGTGTCGCCGAACAGCATGCCGTCGATGCCGTCGAGATAGGAATCGCGATCGGTGATGCCGATTCCGGGGCCGCCATAGTTGCGCGCATGGCGCAGCGCAAGTTCGACGCGGCGGTCGCCGCTGGGATGGGTCGCCAGAAAGTCAAGCGACGGATCATCGGCGCCCGAGACACTTCGAAATCCGGAATAGGCGCTCATCGAGCGAAGGAATCGTGCTGCCGCATAGGGGTCGTAGCCGGCATCGCCCGCCGCCTTGATGCCTATGGCGTCGGCTTCGAGTTCCTGGTTGCGCGAGAACTGGGCCAGGCGCAGGCGCCCGCGCATCACGGCGACCCGTGCATCGACATTGTCGGAAAGCAGGTCGTCGGCCACCCGCGTCGCCAGGCCCTCTTCCTGTTCCATGCGCTGGCGAAGGATGCCGTGATTGGCGGTGACATGCGCCATTTCGTGCGAAACGACCGTCGCCAGTTCGGCCGAATCGTTGGCCAGCGCCAGGAGGCCGCGGGTGATGTAGAGATATCCGCCGGGCAAGGCGAAGGCGTTGACATTGGGCGAGTTGAGCAGCGTGATGCGGTAGACCTCGCTCGGATTGCCCGACACCGTCGTCAGGCGGCCGACCACCTTGGCGACCATGCGCTCGAGCTTCGGATCCTTGTACTCGCCGCCATAGGTCTTGAGGATCGTCGGGTGTTGCGCCTCGGCGATCTTCGCCAGGCGGCCGGTGCGCTTGACGGTGTCAACCGTGACAGGACTGGAGGACGGGCGCAGCGACGAGCCGTCCAGCGTCGATCCCACGATATTGCACCCGGTGAGTCCGGTCGATACCGCTGCGGCCAGCAAGCCGACGCGGATGAAGGCGCGGAAAGTGGGGAAAGCACGGTGTACCAGTTTCGTATCCTGCCGGCGGGTCATTTTTCGGAGGTCACGTAGCCACACAACCCGCGGTGTGGCAAGGCGACATCGGACACCATAAACGATTGTTTCCGGCGCGGCCGCGTCACCAGAATGGCTGTTTGTGGGACAATCATGGCCTTATCCGGGCGGATTGTAGCCAGCCCGGGCACGACGGATGCAAACGGCGCTAATTTCCCGCGCCCAGATAGCGGCGGATGGCGGGATGCGCTGCCGTATCGAGAACCTGCGCGGTTTCGCCAAAGGCGATCACCGTGCCGTTTTCGAGAAACAGGGTGCGGCCGGACAGCGCGCGGGCGTCGCCCGGATTGTGGGTCACCATCAGCACGGTCATCGCCGCTTCGGCATGCAGGGTGCGCAGCAGGTCGAGCATGTCGTCGCGCAGGGCCGGGCCGAGCGAGGCGAAGGGTTCGTCCAGCAGGAGAACCGGCCGGTCGCGCACTAGCACCCGGGCGAGCGCGGCGCGCTGGCGCTCGCCGCCGGACAGTTCGCCCGGCTTGCGGTGGCCCTTGCCGCCGAGGCCCACTTTCTCCAAAGCCATCGCGATGTCGAGATGATCGTCCTGCGTGAGCCTGAGCGACGACGAGCGGCCAAGACCGACATTGTCGGCTATGTCGAGATGGCCGAAAAGGTTGTTTTCCTGGAAAACCATGGATACCGGGCGCCGGCCCGGCGGCAGATCCGTCACATCCTCTTCGCCAATGAACACGCGTCCGGTCTCGGGCTGTTCGAATCCGGCGATGAGATTGAGCAGCGTCGACTTGCCCGCCCCGCTTGGCCCGGTCACGGCGACGATTTCGCCGGCCGCGACCTCGAGGTCGAAACGCATCACCATGTCCTCGTAGCGGAAGACAACCTGCTGCAATGTCACGGCCTGACCGCTCACTGGCCTCTCTCCTTCATCCGCTCGGCCGCGAAAATCAGCGCCAGGCACATGGCCGCCAGAATGAGCGCGAGGCCCGCGGCGTCGGCGGTACGATAGCTGCCGAGACGGGCGAGCAACAGGTAGGGCAGCGTCTGAACCGAGTCGGACCCGAACAGGGCAATGACCCCGAGATCGCCGAGCGACAACGCCATGGCGAAAGCGAAGGCGGTCAGCGCCGGGCCGCGCAGCGCCGGCCAGTCAATCAGCCGCAGCCGGGCGACGCCCCTGATCCCGAGGCTGGCGGCAAGGCGGTCGTGGCGCGCGGCGACGGCGTCGTGGGCGGGGCGCAGGGCGCGCAGCGCGAAAGGCAGCGCCATCGCCGCATTGACCGCGACCACCATCGCCGGCGCGGCCGCAAACACGTCGACCGCGTGGCGCAGAAGGATGAACCAACCGGCGCCGAGCACCACGGGCGGTACGACCAGGATCAGGCTCGACCCGTTTTCAGTAAGCCGCTCGACGAGGCCGGGCGCGCCGCCATTGCGGGCCGCCTCGAGCCGCTGGCGGGCGCGGACCAGCGCGAAGGAAAGCGCAAGCGCGAGGAGCCCGGAGATGAGGGCCAGCATGAGGCTGGTGGCCATGGCGCGATGCACCGCCGGATCGCCGGCCAGGCGGGCCAGATCGGCGGTCAGTCCCGCGATCACGGTTGCC
>JBNLDE010000224.1:0-35188 GCA_050304175.1 Zhengella sp.
GCATCTTGCCGAACTGATTCGCCACAACCAGTTCGACACGATCTATCACGAACACTTCTCATACCTGTCGCTTGGCGCTGTATCCCGTATCTTCGCGAAATGCGGCCTCGGCGTTTTCGACGTCGAAAAACTGCCAACGCATGGCGGCAGCCTGCGGGTGTTTGCACAACGGGCGGACACAGGTACGCAGCCCGTGACAGGAGCGGTCGATACCGTCCGTGCCGAGGAAGGCGCGATGGGGCTTGATACGGTGGCAGGATATGCCGGATTCCAGGACAGGGCCGAGGCGGCCAAGAACGATTTTCTGCGTTTCTTGCTCGACCAGAAGAAGGCCGGCAAGAAGGTGGCCGCCTACGGTGCGGCGGCAAAAGGCAACACGCTGATGAATTACGCCGGGATCCGGCCGGACCTCATATCGTTCGTCGCCGACCGCAATCCCGAGAAGCAGGGCAAATTCATGCCGGGGAGCCGCATCCCGATCGTGCCGGAAGACCGCATCCGGGAGGAAAAGCCCGAAATCATTGTCATCCTGCCGTGGAATCTCGCCGACGAGATCTCCGCCCAGCTTGAATATGCGCGCCAATGGGGCGCCACCTTCGTCCGCGCCATTCCGGAGGTGAAGGTACAGTGATTGAAATCGATCCCACCGCCAAAATAAGTCCGCTTGCCGACATAGAACCCTCGAGCCGCGGCACGCGTTACATCATCGGACCGCGTGTGGTGATCGACGCCTTCGTCAAGATAAAACCCGCCGGAGGTTCCGGTGATATCGTGATCGGGGCTGACAGTTATATCAATTCTGGCTGCGTCCTGTATTCGGGAAACGGCATCACGATCGGGGAAAATGTGTTAATCGCAGCCAACTGCACACTGGCAGCAACAAATCATGCCTTTCAGAAGCTTAATCTGCCGATCCGCATGCAGGGATTTCAGAAATCACGCGGCGGAATCGCGATCGATCAGGATGTGTGGATAGGAGCAAATTGTGTCTTGCTTGATGGCGCGCATGTTGGGACCGGTGCGGTTATTGCAGCCGGTTCGATTGTCCGCGGGCGGGTCGAGCCAAACACAATCAATGCCGGCAACCCTCTGCGGTGTATCGGCCAGCGAGGCAACTAATGAACCGCTTCACCGTCTTTGGTGCGACCGGCTTTATCGGAAGCAAGCTTTGCAGGCATCTCCGCAACGCCGGACACGACGTGCTGACGCCGAACCGCGAAGACGGTATTCCGAAGAATCCCGGGCATGTAGTTTACGCCATCGGCCTGACGGGCGATTTCCGCCACCGCCCACATGAGACTGTCCAGGCACATGTCTGCAAACTGAATGGATTGCTTCAGCAAGGTGGTTTTGACAGCTTCCTCTACTTGTCCTCGACACGGGTTTATGACGGCTCGCGCGAGGCAAGCGAGGACAGCCCCCTCCAAATCTGCCCATCCGATCCAGACCACCTCTACAATGCTACCAAGCTGGCCGGCGAGTCTCTGACTTTGACGAGCCACGCGCTAGCTACACGCGTAGTTCGTCTCTCCAATGTTGTCGGGCCGGGCGAAGTCCGGCGCGATACCTTCATTGGAGCGCTGATCCGTGAATCGTCGGAAGGCTTGGTTCGCCTACGTACTCATCCGGCCTCGCAAAAGGACTATATCTGGATCGATGATGTTCTGCCGCGCCTAGAGGCGATTGTTCTCCGAGGCAAACACCGCTTGTACAATTTGGCGAGTGGACGGCAGTTGAGACACGACGATTGGACTGGGAGGCTCGCAGAGGCTACCGGTTGCCATATCGATGCTTCATCGGAGGCGCCGATGACAGGCTTCCCAAGCATCGATGTCCGACGCTTGTCGGCTGAGTTCGGTGTCCCAGAGAGAAACCCTATCGATCACATCGCCGAAATACTCGGTCCGGCCGAGGAGTAGTCAAAGGAACAGCATATGGACACCGTGTCGCAATTCACGGCGGAACGCGCCGCAGCCATCGATGGTTACGGGAAGGATGAGGCATTCAAGGCGATGTCGCAAGATTGGTTGCGCGAGTCGATGAGACGCCGCTACGTCTACAACTTCGACTGGCTCGGTCGGCCGATCATCCAATATCCGCAGGACATGGCCGCGGTGCAGGAGATCATTTGGGCAACACGACCCGACGTCGTGGTCGAAACAGGTATCGCCCATGGTGGCTCGCTCATCTTGTCGGCTTCGATGCTTGCGATGCTGGATTATGCTGATGCTGCAATCGAAGGGCGCGTACTCGATCCACGCGCGCCCGGACGCAAGGTGATCGGTATTGATATTGACATAAGAGCCCACAATCGAGCGGCGATAGAAGCCCACCCCTTTTCTCATAAGATCGAAATGATAGAGGGCTCTTCGATTGCGGAAGAAACCATCGCGAAGGCCAGTGCCGCAATTCCCGCAGACTCGAAAGTCATGGTCTGCCTGGATTCGATGCACACGCATGACCATGTTCTCGCCGAGCTCAATGCTTATGCGCCGCTAGTAACGCCGGATTGCTACTGCATCGTCTTCGACAGCTTCGTGGAGGACATGCCCAAGAACTTTTTCGAGGACAGGCCTTGGGACGTGGGCAACAATCCAAAAACAGCAATCCACGCCTGGCTGAAATCCAACTCAATGTTTGAGATCGACGAGGCGATGGCTCAAAAACTGATGGTGACGGTCGCCCCTGACGGCTTCCTCAAGCGAACCGGTCAGGGAGACAATGCCTGAAGCACCTATATCAGCGGATGACGAGACGGTCTTCATCGGCATTCCAACCTATGACAGGCCCGACAACCTACAGCGTGTCGTGGCCCTCATGCAGGCCCAGACACACAAAGACTGGCGCATCCTGATCTCCGACAATGCATCTCCCGATCCTCGTGTCGAAGAGATAGGGAGGGCTTTGGCAAATGCGGATTCGCGCGTGAGCTACACTCGCCAGGAAACGAATCTCGGACCGGCAGAAAATTTCCGCTTTGTCGCGTCCCGTGCTGACGCACCATACTTCATGTGGGCGAGCGACGACGACCAGTGGGAACCCGGCTTCATCTCGACACTTCTCGGTCTTCTGAAGAGCAATCCACACTGTCAGATGGCTTTTCCCTCCATCGACAACATCAACCGCGAGGGTATCGCCTATCGCTCCTATCCGGGCTTCACCCGGCTCAATTCGGACAACAACCGGCTGGAGGATGCGCGCCGCTTCCTCGACGATCCGGAGATCATGGGAAAGGCCAATCTCATCCATGGACTTTTCCGCACGCCGGCACTTCTCGACAGCATAGCGCGATTCTGGGACTTGGCTGACCTCTCCGCCCACGGGGGTGATGTCGTGTTCCTGTTTGGCTTCGTGGCTCGCCACGCGGTCATTGGGACCGACTCAGTGCTGCTGCACAAGAGCGTGCCGACTGCCAAGACCGCTTACCGGCTGAAACATCCGCAGCGGGGCTATTTCGTGCGCCTTTCCCAATACCGCGGATATGTTGACCGGCATTTGGCGGTATCGCCCGACGATGCGACCAGGGCGGTCGTACGGAAAACGCTGCGCAAGCGGTTGGTCGACAAGTATGTTTACCGGATCAGGGGTCTGTTCGGCGCTGCGTAGCACCGCGCCAGGCAGACACCGCGTTTCCCACATCGCAAGCAAGGCCGGTCCGATGGGCATTCGGAATACGGAATAACTGACTGGCTGCAAACTTTTGGCGCACTGCAAAAAAATTGCCATTGTCATCGCCGCGTGACCGGTCAATGAGATATTGGCTTGCGACCACATTTAACGGGACCCGCAATGCCGAATGGCGGGCGGACCCTAAACCCTTAACCAGCCATCCGGAACGATGTCGGGGTTGTACATCTTGGGGTTCGCGAACCAGCGTTTCGGCGCCACGACGATCTTGTCGGTCGAGGGATTAAGCCACGCGCCCCACCAGGAAAAGGAGGAGTTGGCGATGACATGATGATCGCAGGCACTCATAAGCCTGAGATCCTCGTAGTTCGTATCTGCGGTATTGCCACGAACGACCACCGTCTCCAACCCGAAGGACAGATTGTTTTCGGCCCAGTCCGGATCGTCGGAAAAAACATAGATCACGGATTTCACACCCGTCCGTTTCGCGATCGCCTCGACCGCCTTTTGGTAATAGTCCGGCGAGCAAAGCCCGTGCGTGGCGAGCGTTGCAGGATCGCTGGCGTAGTCGCCGCGCCTTACGTGCAGCGAGATCGAGCTGCCTCCTCTTATCCGCTCCAGCATTGCAGCATTGGCCTGCGACGGCGGCGTCTTCACAGCCAAATCCGAAATGACGATATCTGCGACATCGGCGAAGTACTTCTCGCTCTGCCAGTAGCCATGGAGGTAAGCCGGAGGGGTTATGGCGCGCACACGCGGGTCGAACCCCAGACTTTTCTCGCGGACCAGCGTCGGGTTTAGGCGCAGGGTCCGCCACAGGAGATAGCGCAGGGGTTTCGCACGTTGTCCGGGCGGGAGTTCGGAGGTCGTCGCGATTTTGTATTTGGCGGAGAAATGCTGCAACCCGAACGCATGAAGCGGTTCGCGCTCGAAATAACTCAGGTCAAGATACAGTTCCGCCGCTGTTCGGAGTGCGATCGCACGACCGGCGGCATATTGGAACATTTGATTGCCAAGGCCACCGTGCAGGCGTGTAACTAATATTTGCGCCATTTAGGGTTGCCTATCTTCCGTCGATGGTCTGTCCGGGGCCGAAACCGCATCGCCGGACCCGAGGGCGCTTCCCAATTCGGTCAGTTGCCGCTCCCATGCGATCGCATGCGCGATGATGGTGTCCAGATCGTCGTATTGCGGCGTCCAGCCGAGCAACCGGCGCGCCCGGTCCGAGTTCGCGACGATCATTGCCGGGTCCCCATCCCTGCGCCCGGCCTTCTCCACCGCGAAATCCACGCCCGACACGCGCTTGACCGCGTCGATCACCTCGCGCACCGAAAACCCGTGCCCGTATCCGCAATTGGCGACGAGCGACTCACCGCCGGCCCGCAGATACTCGAGCGCGCCATAATGGGCCTCGACCAGGTCCCAGACATGGATGTAGTCGCGCACGCAGGTGCCGTCGGGCGTCGGATAGTCGTCGCCATACATCTTCATCGACGCCCGTTTGCCCGACGCGGCCTCGGCGGCGATCTTGATCAGGTGGGTCGAGATCTTCGACGACTGGCCGGAGCGCAATTGCGGGTCAGCGCCCGCGACGTTGAAATAGCGCAGGGCGGCATAGCGGAATTGCGGATTTGCAGCGGCGGTGTCGCGCAGCATCCACTCGCTGACCAGCTTCGACGTGCCATAGGGCGATTCCGGACGCAACGGCGCGTCCTCGTCGATGGGCTCCAGTCCGGGCGAGCCGTAAACCGCCGCCGTCGAGGAAAACACGAACTGCCGGACGCCGCCGCGCAGGGCCGCATCGACCAGAGCGCGCGACTTCACCGTGTTGTTGAGATAGTAGCCGAGCGGATCGGCCACCGACTCGAAAACAAGGATGGAACCGGCGAAATGCATCACCGCGCCGACGTCCCGCGACTTGATGACGGACGCTACGAGGTCGGCGTCGCCGACATCGCCCCTGACCAGTTCCGCGCCCGCCGGCACCGCCCATTCGTGGCCTGTGGACAGGTCGTCGATAACCACGACGTCCTCGCCCGCATCGAGCAGCCGAAGCACCATATGGCTTCCGATATAGCCTGCGCCACCTGTCACCAGAACGCTCAACTTGCCCGGGCCTCCCGGTTTGAGAGCCGGGCGATGGCGCGGCGATAGGCAAAGCGCTTGACCTCCCGTTCGATCCGCTGACGAAGCGTCTTCCCGCCCGAAATCGTGCTGCCGCCGGTCGCAGCGGTCCGGTCGGACACACCGGACGGGTCCACGCGGTCCATCGCGATCCCGGTCATCCATGACATCTGCAGGAAACTGTCGACCGGACGGTCGAAGCGGACGGTCGCGGCAAGCAACCGCGCCGCGGCGTCACGGCCAACCAGCTGCGCAGATGTGCGAAGATCGGCGATGCGCGGACGCGTGATACGCACGCCGCCCTCCTGCTCCAGGACCTGTGCCGGTGCTTTGGCCGGCCGCACCTGGAACTGGATGTAGGTCAGCGGAGAGCAATGCTGTGTCGCCAGGTCCAGCGCCGGGCCGAACGTTGCCGGATCGATCTCCACGTCGTCCTCGATGATCACGCCGGCATCGAGGCCGCGATCGACGATTTCCCGCCAGGCCTGGCGATGGGAAAGGAAACAGCCGACTTCGCCGGCGCCGAGCTTGAACGGATAGGCGGGTTCGAACAGGCTTTCCCTGGAACAGAACCGCGCCCGCTCCTCGTCGGACATGGCGCGGCCGTCGACCGCGTCGATGACGCGCGCGGGCACCGGGCATGCTTCAAGAATTCGCTCGACCTGCGGTTTGCGCTGCTCGGCGCGTTGCAGATGGATGACCAGGGCCTCGATCTTCACGACTGTTTTCCCGCGCCCTCGTTCCACAACGCATCGTACACCGCCAGAATGCCCCGGGCCTCGCCGGCTGCGCTGTATTCGCTTTCGCAGCGCGCCCGGGCGGCAACGGCCATCGCGCTATATCGCGCAGTGTCGCCCATGAGCGCAACCGCCGAATCTGCCGCCTGCGTCGGTCCGTCGACGATGATCCCGGTCGCGCCGTCATCCAGGAATGCGCGGAAATGGCCGGCATCGCTGGCGATCACCGGAACTCCGCTTGCCATCGCCTCCAGTGGCGTCACGCCATAGCCTTCGTAGCGCGGCAGCGCAACCAGCAGGCTGACACCGCGGACGAGCGCCGGCATGTCGTCCGCCGGGATCTCGCCGGGAAACAGGATCCGTTGGCTAAGGCCGGCGCCGGCCACCCTGCCCTTCAGGTCCGCCAGGAAATGCGCGTGCTCCGACGTCGCCTGTCCGATCACCAGGGCGGTGCTTCCTGGCAGACGCGGCAGCGCGGCAATCATCGCCTCGACGAAAAGGTCGGTGCCTTTCTCGGGCCGGATCCGTCCGATCGTGGCAAATCCGAACGCGCCTGGAAAGCCGGTCGCGCGCCAGGCGGCGCTCCGGTCGGCCGCCGGCCTGAAATGGTCCACGTCCACGCCATGGGGCACGACGGCGCGGACATGCGGCACAAACCCCGCCGCCTCTTGTGTCGTGGCGATCACCGCATCGGTCCGCGATATCAGGAACCTTGGAACCGCCGAGTGGCGCCGCTGCGCAGCCGAGGTGAAGACGATCTTCAGCGGCAGGCGCAGGATGTCGCGCGCAAACAGTGCCCAGCGCATTTCGTTGTTGCGCCGCACGTGCCAGATTGAAAACGGTTTCCCCGGCGGCGGCGCGGCCGACATCCGAAACGCTTCGACGAGGCCGATCGGAGCCGGGCATCCAGGCAGCGGAGTGCCCACGAGGCGCACATCCATCGTTCGCGCCTGCTCCCGCAGCACCGTCGCGGCTGTCGCCGAAACGCCGGTGAAGCGGCTGTGCATGTTGGTGACAAAAAGCGCCGGCTTCGCGTTCATCGCCTCGCCAATTCGCCTGCGCCTGCCCCTTGCCGACGGCCTTTCGGCTCACCCATACCGGACGGCGAGGATTTCGTAGGCGCGCGATCCGCCAGGTGCGTTGACCTCGATGGCATCGCCCACGCCCTTGCCGATCAGCGCGCGCGCGATCGGCGAGGAGATCGAGATGCGGCCCGCCTTCACATCGGCTTCCTGGTCGCCGACGATCTGGTAGGTCTTTTCCTCTTCGGTATCCTCGTCGACCAGATCGACCGTTGCGCCGAATTTCACCGTGTCGCCGTCGAGTTTCGCGACGTCGATCACCTCGGCGCGTGCGATCAGGTCTTCAAGTTCGCCGACCCGGCCCTCGTTCAGGCTCTGCGCTTCCTTTGCAGCGTGATATTCCGCGTTTTCCGAAAGGTCGCCATGGGCGCGCGCCTCGGAGATCGCCTCAATGATTCGCGGCCGCTCTTCCTGCTGCCGCCAGCGCAGCTCTTCCTTCAGCTTTTGATATCCCCCGGTGGTCATCGGGACCTTGATCATCGTCATACACCTTCTGGCTTCGGCACCGCCCAAGACCGGCGGGCCACTGCGCGCAAATATGTGCGGGCGCTGTCGCGCACGGCCCGCTTCAGATCCACGGCGCAAAAAGAAAACGGCCGCCCGGCGCGACGCCGGGAACCGTTGAACATATCCTTATATAACATCAAACACGGCTTTTTCACGCGAAAAATCAGCTTTTGGCCGACAATGAAGCGCCATGCGGGCCATTTGCCGCGCCCCGCGTCCGGGCCACTTGGCGGTCCGCATGGGCCTTCGCGGCCGCGGCGATGGCCTCGCGCGCTTCCTGCGGGTGTTTCAGGTCGCAGACCGACATCCTGGTCCCGCCGGCAATGTGGAACACCAGTGTTCCGCTCCCGGCAATTCGCCCGCCAAGCCCCCTTATTACCGCGATCCGCTCGATCACCGAATACGGGATCTCCCTGGCTTCCGCCCACGGAAAGCCTGGACTGAGCAGCAGCGCATGCGGCAGAGGCTTCAACTGGATCGTGAAGGCGCGCAGCGCCGCGTGGGCCACGACCAGCGGAACGCCGACGAACATCACTGCCAAGGCTAGCCGCGCCAGGGCGCTGCCGCCCGAACCGCTGGCCCACAACCAGACCAGGACCGCGCCATAGCCGCCGGCAATCACGAGCGCCGGTGCGAACAGCGAGACAAGCGAGACCGCAAACAGGTCACTGGCGTTGTGCCCGATGCCGATCTGGTTGTCGTTGGTCGCGTGTTTCACGGGTGATTCGCTTTTCCGCCGCTGCCCGACGACTATAGGACGCCGGCCCACCGCCGCCAAATGCGCCTGCTGTGAAGGCGGGTCGCCGATTGAGGCTATCGCGTGGCCGCGCGCCTCACGATCCTTTTCACAGTGTTTCGCCCGAATGCCGCGGGTCAGCGTTATTTGCCCCGATTCCGCCATGATCCAGGCCGCAAAATGTGTCCGCTGAATACGATTTGGGCAAAAATAAGTTATTGATATCATTACAATAAATATTTTTAAGTGAATTGCTTCCCGAGTTTTCCAGCCCTATCTCGCCGTTGTTCCGGCGGCGCTGTCCGAAAACGAAACGGCGCTGGAACCCGGATCGTTCACGCTTCAAGGGAGCATCTGTCATGAAGAAGATTATTGCTACGACCATCGCCTCGCTCGCCTTCATCGGCCTCGCTTATGCCGGCGAGACGGAAGGCACGATCGATTCCGTCGACACCGCCACCGGCACCGTCACGCTGGCCGACGGCCAGACCTTCACCGCCGGCGAAGGCGTCGACGTTTCCATGCTCGCGTCCGGCGACAGCGTCAAGGTGACGTTCGAAGACGGTTCCAACACCGCGACCGCCATCGACAAGATGTAATCTCCCATCCGCGAAAGCGGGGAGCACAGGGCCGGGCCGGGTGGCGACACCCGGCTTGGCTTTCCCGTTTCGAAGTGTCGACTTGGTCTGGCGACCGGCACCGGAACGGGACAAGACCGGCCGGCATATCCGTTGACTACAAGTCCTCGTCGGACTCGCCAATCGCCGTTGCGCTGGCTTTCCGGGCCGCCTTGTTTCGCCCTGGGCTCGGCCGCTTCTTTTCAGCCGCGGCGGCCTGTATGCCGGATTCGCCTGCGGCCTGCTTGCCGCCGTGCCTGATGTGAACGTCGCGTTGAGGATAGGGAATCGAGATGCCGGCCGCATCAAACCGCTCCTTCACGCCACGCGTCAGGTCCCAGTAAACGGCCCAGTAGTCCGCGGTGTTGACCCACGGACGGCATATGAAGTTGACCGAGCTGTCGGCAAGTTCATGGACCCGGATGACCGGTTCGGGCTCGGCCAGGATCAGCGGATGATCCTTGACCGCATCTTCTATCACGGCGAGCGCATCGGGTATCGAATCCTCGTACGATATCCCGAATATGAGATCGACCCGGCGCGTGTCGCTCGCCGTCACATTGGTGATGATGTTGCCCCACACGTTCTTGTTCGGAATCACGATCACCTGGTTGTCTGGCGTCACCACGGTCGTCGCCACGATGCTGACCGTTCTGACCGTCCCGCCGACGCCGCCGATATTGACATAATCGCCCTGGTCGAACGGACGGTTGATCATGATCATCATGCCGCTGGCGAGGTTTCCGAGTGTGTCCTGGAAGGCGAAGGCGAGAATGAAGGACGCGCCGCCGATCAGCGCGAAGGCCGGCGATATGTCGATGCCAAGTGCCGAGAAAACGATCAGCAGGCCAATGGCGATCACCAGCCAGTAGACGAAGGTGACGAGAAAAGCCTGCAGCAGCTTGGAAAGATTCGGGATTCGTTGCAACGACCGCCGGGTGATGCCGCGGATCATTCTGGCGGCAAACAGCAGCGCGAGCAGCGACACGACGATGATGGCAGCGTCGATGCCGATCGCAACACCACCATCGCGGTTGACCAGCCATGCCTTGGACTGCGACCACAGCGTCAAATAGTCGGCCGTGCGCGTTTCCTCGACGATGACCGCGGTGCGATAGGCCCGATGGATCGCCACCTTGTCCTTGTCGCCGCCCTTCCGGTCCCACTCGTTGATGACTTTGGAGAACTTGTCGAACAACGACCTGCGTTCCGTGGTCAGTTCGGTCAATCTTTCGCGTGACGCATCCTCGAGCGTATCCTGGCTTTTCGAGATCGCGATCTGCGCAGCCATGACCTGCTCCGTCTTCTCGCGAACGATGTCCAGCCATTTGCCCGCAAGAATTTCGAGCTCGTCGCGGGTCAGCGGCACAAGCCTGAGTTCGAGCTCGGCGGTCCCGATCTCCGGATCCAGGACTTCCTTCGACAGCCCGGTCTCCGGATCTTTCGCCGACTGGTGAACCCCCATCTGGATGGCGGATTCGGCAAGAAACCGCTTGGTCGCGAGCGCATCCTGTTCGGTGAAGTCCTGCGCGTGACCGGCGAGAACCGCGAACAGAGGCAACAGCAGCGCCAGGATGATCGAAAGGGCGGTTCGTGAAAGCCGGTGCATCATGTCCTCCCGCTGAGATCTCCGCATCTCGCCATCGCCGCGCACGCGATCATAGTGCTTGCACCACCTAAATACGATCCGCCGGGCTGTTCGGATCGCCGTTGCCGTCAGATTCCGGACATCGCCGTGAACCTTTTTCTCCCCTGACGCGACACACCATCAGGACCGCGCATTCGCTCGGCCTTTTTGTCTGAACAGGGGAGAACACTCATGACAAAACTTTCGCGCAAGCTGGCGCTCGGCGCCGCCGCCCTCGCCATCGGCCTCTCGGCCGCGCACGCGTCGCCTGCCAACATCATGTTCGTCATGGACGCTTCCGGTTCCATGAAGAAGGATGCCGGCAACGGCTACTCGCGCATGGACAACGCCAAATACGCAACCGCCCGCATGCTCACCGACGTTGATGACGCCAACAGATTCGGCCTCACCGTATTCGGTCACCGCAAGGCCCGCGCCTGCAACGACATCCAGGTCGTCGCCGACGTCGGCTCTGTCGATGCCGGCTTCGTCAACCAGTTCGTGCAGCAGCTCGAGCCCAAGGGCGAAACGCCGATCGCCGAGTCCGTGCGCCTCGCCGCCGCCGGCTTCGAACGCTTTCCCGACCAGAACAACCAGCTCGTCGTCGTCACCGACGGGATCGAGGAGTGCGGCGGCGACGTCTGCGCGCTGGCCGACGATCTGGCCGCCTACAATGTCGGCCTCAAGGTCAACGTGGTCGGCCTGACGCTCAACGACGAGCAGAAGTCGCTGATCCGGTGCCTGTCCGACAAGACCGGCGGCAAGTTCTACGACGCCAAGGACGGGGCCGGCCTCGAGGCCGCCTTCGCCCAGGTCAAGCAGGACATCGCCGCCGCGCCGGCGCCGAAACCGCAGGTTGTGCCCGTGGTCGCCAAGCCGGCCGACAATGTCTGGTTCGAGGACAATTTCGACGGCGAAGGCCTTTCCGACCAGTGGGAAGTTGGCAGCGAGAACGCCGACAACTACGTCGTCGAGGACGGCAGCCTGCTCGTGGTCTTCCCGGAGACGGGCAAGCCGACTCAGAACCTTCCCGAGGCGGAAAACGTCTTCAAGTTGAAGAAGCCGGTTCCCAAGGGCGACTGGACGATGACGGCGCGGATCCGCTTCGCCGCCCAGACACATGGCGAATGGCTGCGCATGGGCCTCTCCGACGGCCCCGAGAACTCGCTCTTCGCCTCATGGCAGCTGTACACCTACAACTACTCGATGACCCAGGTATTCCTGCGCGCAGACAAGCTGTCCAAGGGTACGCCGACCGAGTTCTACCAGAATGTCCGCGCGTACGACAACGGTAGCATCGCCGACCGCAACGCGGTGTTTGAAGACGAGATCGAGGCCCTTCAGCTGAAGATCGAAAAGCGCGGCCGCAACTACACAGTCTCCGGCAAGCTCGAAGGGAAGGCCGACGACGGCTGGAAGGAACTTCAGAAGATGACGTCGATTCGCTCGCCCGGCAAGCAGTTCACGCTGGTGTTCGGCAACAATACCAATGGCTACGGCCCCAAGGGCGGTGAAGGCTACGCCGAGGTCGACTACGTCAAGGTGGTCACGAACTGAACCTGCCGATCGGCAATACCAAGGGCGCGCCGGGAAACCGGCGCGCCTGCTTTCGTTTCCGCAGGTTTTGTTGGTCTTCCATATATTGTTCACCATATTTGCCCTATGTTTGCCCCGATCCCGGATTACGATCTCTTGAGGTGAGTTTGAGTGTTTCCCGTATCCTTGCCAGTCTGACCGCGCTGCTGGTGCTTGCACCCGTCCAGCAGGCGACTGCGCTCGAGATCCTGGGAGTCACGATCTTCAAGTCGCGGGCCGAAAAGGACCGTGACGCCGTAATCGACGATCCCAGGCATTATTCGGTCAGTTTCAACGTATCCGGCGGCGACCGCGCGACCGAGAAGGCGCTCAAGTCGGCATCGGCGCTGTGGCGCGGGCGCAAGAAGCCGGCTTCGGGCGCAGCCGGGCTCATCGTCACCGCGCGCGGCGATTATCGCGCCCTGCTCGGCGAACTGTACCGGCAGGGCCGCTATGCGCCCACGATCACCATTGAGATCGGCGGCCGGGAGGCCTCCACTCTTAAACCCGACTCGGTTCTGCCCGATCCGGTGGACGTCAGCATCACCATCGAGCCCGGACCTGTTTTCCGCTTCTCCGGTGCCTCGATCGTCAACGCCGCACCCCCGGCAGCAAGCGACGACGATACCGTCGACGATCCGGGCAAGGCCGGCTTTGCCGAAGGCGAGGTCGCGCGCTCGACCGCGGTAAAGAGCGCCGCCTCGCTCGCAACAGAAGCCTGGCGGCAGCAGGGTTACGCGAAGGCCCGGATTTCGGGCAAGCAGATCACGGCCGACCACGACACCGACACGGTCGATGCCGTTCTGACCGTCGATCCCGGCCGCAAGGCGCGCTACGGAAGGCTCGCGGTCGAAGGAACCGCGCGCATGGACCCCGAATTCGTGGCCTGGATGACCGGCATCGAGCCCGGGCGCGAATATGATCCGGACGACCTCGCCCGTGCCTCCAAACGGCTGGCCAGGCTCGAGGTGTTCAGTTCCCAGCGGATCGTCGAGGGGGATGCGGTCGGCGGCGACGGCATCCTGCCGATGACGCTGGCGGTCCAGGAACGCAAGCAGAGGCGCATCGGGATCGGCGCCACAATGTCCACCACCGACGGCCTCGGCATCGAGGGTTACTGGATCCACCGCAACCTGTTCGGCAAGGCCGAGCGCCTGCGCATCGACGCCAAGGTGGCCGGCGTTGGCCGAACCGGTAATCCGCGCAATTTCGACTACTTGCTCGGCGCGACATTCACCAAGCCCGGCATTTACACGCCTGACACCGATCTGGAACTGTCGGCCAAGGGCGAGCGCGAGGTGTTGCCGGCCTACCGCCGCACTGCCGGCGAAGGCCGTTTGGCCATAAACCATCTGTTCTCGAACCGCTTGAGCGGCTTCGCCGCCCTTGAGTTTCAGCATGCCCGCGTTGTGGACGGTTTCGGCGCCCGCACCTTCACCCTTGCGGGCCTGCAGGGCGGCTTGACCTATGACAGCCGCGACAACGCCACCGACGCGACGCGCGGCTTCTACCTATCTGGTGAAATCGAACCGTTCCACGAGTTCCAGTTCTCCAATACCGCCGTCCGCGCGGTCGCCGAAGCTCGCGCCTACCGCGCACTCGACAGCGAAAACCGGATTGTTCTCGCCGGCAGGGTCAAAGCCGGTCTGCTGAGCGGCATGCCGATCGCCCAGGCACCGCCCGGCAAGCTATTTTTTGCCGGCGGCGGCGGTTCCGTGCGCGGCTATGGCTACAAGTCGATCGGCGTTACGACCGGCGGCGTGCTGACGGGCGGCCGATCGTTCTTCGAAACCTCTGCGGAAATTCGCTTCAAGGCCACGGACACTATCGGACTCGTGGCGTTTGCCGACGCCGGCGCGGTGGGGGCCGGCGTCTCTCCCAATTTCTCCGCGACGCTGTTCAGCGCCGGGCTCGGCGTGCGCTACCTGACCGGACTCGGCCCGATCCGGCTCGATGTCGCTTTTCCGCTCAACAGAAGGCCCGGTGATTCCGCCTACGCAATCTACGCCGGCCTGGGGCAGGCATTTTGATCCGGGCCGCCGTCCTCATCCTTCTTGCCCTCCTGGGTCTGGGCATTGCCGCCTTTGCGCAAAATTCCGCCGAGGACGACAAGTCGTACTTCCTAACCTATGTCGAAAACAAGTTGTCGACCGACAATCGCCGGATCTCCATTTCCGGCATTTCCGGCGCCTTGTCGTCCAACGCCGCGATCGACCGCATCACCATCGCCGACCGCAAGGGCGTCTGGCTGACCCTGTCCGGCGCGAAGATCGTCTGGACCCGTTCGGCGCTGCTCAAGGGCACGCTGGAGATCGACGAACTGGTCGCCGACCGCATCGACATGGTTCGCAGGCCGCTGCCCGACAAAAGCTTGCCGAACCCGGAAACGAAGCCGTTCGCCCTGCCTGACCTGCCGGTGGGCGTGAAGATCGGCAAACTGTCGGTTGGCGTCGCGAAATTCGCCCCCGAGGTGTTCGGCACCGCCGCCGAACTGTCGCTCGACGGTAGCGTGCAACTGGCTGACGGTTCGCTCGATACCGCCCTTCAAATCAACCGCCTCGACGGGCCGGGCGGCAAGCTCGGCCTCAATGCCTCCTATGCGAACGCCACCCGCAGCCTGGCCATCGACCTGGCGGCCGATGAACCCGCCAATGGCGTCCTGGCCAACCTGCTGAACATCGAGAACCGGCCGCCGCTGGCCCTGACGGTCAAGGGCGAAGGCCCCCTCGACCGGTTCAGG
This sequence comes from Zhengella sp., assembly GCA_050304175.1. Classification (GTDB taxonomy): domain Bacteria; phylum Pseudomonadota; class Alphaproteobacteria; order Rhizobiales; family Rhizobiaceae; genus JAIOIW01. The sequence goes on from JBNLDE010000224.1 coordinate 15,373, forward strand.
GCCGATCTCGCGCTCGACGCCGACGCGCGGCGCGTCCTTTCCGGCATCGTCCAACTCGGCCGGCAGGGCGACGATCTCGGTTTCAGCGCCGACCTGAACGGCACGGTCGCAGCCCTGGTCCCGGAAGCGTTCCGCGGCTTCTTCGGTCGCGAAAACCGGCTGCAGCTGGAGGGGTCCGCCCCTGCGGAAGGCGGTGTCGCCATCACCAGCCTTTCGGTCACCGGCGGCGCGCTCACCCTTCAAGGCAATGCCTGGATATTGGCCGACGGCTTCCTGCGTCAGCTTGTCCTCGACGCCTCCATCGCCGCCCCCGGCGGCGAGGCCATTATCTTGCCGGTGGCCGGTGGCGACACGACGCTCGCAAGCGCCGAACTGCATGTCGCCTACGGCACGGCCGAGACGGGCCGATGGTCCGGCGCGCTTGTCGCACGCGACGTCAAGACCGCGGAATTCGGCATCGGGAACATCAAGGTCGATCTCGGCGGCAATGCCGAAAACCTCGACGACCCGGCGGCGCGCGCCACCACGTTTGGGGCCGACGTCCGTGCCGAGGGCGTCATCGCGGACGACCCGGCTGTTGCCGAAGCGCTCGGCGAGCGGATTGCCGCGACGCTCGGCGGCCGGTACCAGGCGGCACAACCGATCCGCATCTTCGAGTTCCAGCTTGCCGGCGCGGCGCTTCGGGTCGCGGCCGAAGGCGCAATCGAGGGCAGTGCCTTTACCGGCGCCATCAAGCTGGAGACGGCCAGCCTCGCGCCGTTCTCGGGCCTCGCCGGCAGGCCGCTGTCTGGCGCGGCCACCATCAAGGCCGATGGCTCTATCGCGTTCCTGTCGGGCGGCTTCGACCTCCTGCTCGACGGCAGCGCGGACGGCATCACGACCGGCGATCCGCAAACCGACCGTCTGTTTGCGGGCACGACACAGATTTCGGGGCGCCTGGCGCGCAACGAAGAAGGTGTTCGCGCCCGGAATTTCCGGCTCGGCAATGCACAGGCCGAAATGACGGCGGATGGCGGGTTTTCCTCGGAAAAGGCCGATTTCCGCCTCGACGCCCGGGTCGCGGATCTCAACCTGCTCGACACCCGCCTGTCCGGTCCGCTCACCGCGAACGGAACGCTCGACGGCGAAAACGGTGTCATCGCCGCGAAACTCGCCATCGCGGTTCCTGCCGGCAAGCTGATGAACCTGACCCTGCGCGACGGGGTGCTGAAGATCGACGGCACGATCGACAAGACCGGTTTCGCCGGACTTGTCGACGGCAGCCTGTTTCTCGATGGCGAACGCACCGCTCTGTCGGCCAATGTCGGCTACAACGACGGAACGCTTGCCCTGTCCGGACTTTCGCTCAAGACACGCGGCGCGGCGCTTTCGGGCGATTTCACGCGGGACGCGAACGGTTTTCTGGCCGGCACGCTCGCGCTCGACGCGCGCGACATTTCCATGCTCGCCGCCCTCATGCTGCAGGAGGCGTCCGGCTCGGCCACCGCCCAGGTGGCACTTGCCCACGCAAACGACCGCCAATCGGCAAGAGTCGATGCGACGCTCGGCCGGCTGCGGCTCTCGAGCGCCGGCTTTTCGATCAACGAGCTGGACCTGAGAGCCGAAATCGCCGACCTGTTCGGTGTGCCGGCAACCGATGCGACATTTTCCGCACGCGCGCTTGAAGCCGCGGGAATCAAGGCTTCAACGGTTGACGGCACCGCGAAAGCCGAGGGCGGCGTAACAGCCTTTGCGGCAAAGGCCGTGCTCGATCGCGAAGCGCGCGCCGAGCTCTCTGGCAAGCTCGAACCGGTGGCGGACGGCTACCTGCTGGCCATCGACCACGCCACCCTTCTGCGCGGCAAGCGGGGCCTCGTTCTGAAAAAACCGACCAGCGTCAAGGTCGCCGGCGGCGCCGTCGAGATCGCGCCGTCATCCCTTTCCGTCGGCGAGGGCTCGATCGATTTGGGTGGCACCGTCGCCGACCGGCTCGCCCTGGAACTGATGCTCAACCGCGTTCCGCTCGACATCGCCAATCTCGTGCGTCCCGATCTTGCCGCGGCGGGTACCTTCGGCGGCGTCGTCACGCTCGCCGGCACGCGCGACCGGCCCCGGGCGGATCTGTTGTTGCGCGGCCAGGGGATCACGGTGTCCGCGCTTGGCCAGGCCGGGATCGCCCCCGTCTCGCTTGATCTCAAGGGCAACACGGTCGGCGACCGGCTGACCCTTGATCTTGGCGCGACCAATTCGCAGGGCATGAACGCGCGGGCCACCGGCAATGTTTCCCTTGGCAAGGGTGCGCTCGATCTCGACGTCACCCTCGCCTCGTTCCCGCTGGCAGCACTCAACGCCGCCCGGCCCGGTACCGGTCTCGGCGGGCGGCTTGCCGGCACCGCGAAAGTCGGCGGCACCGTCGCCGCGCCCGAAGTCACGTTTGCCATCGACGGCAACGGCGTCACCGCGGCGCAACTGTCGCAAAACGGCATTCCGCCCCTCGCCATCGCCGCGCGCGGCAGCTTTTCCCGCCGCACCATCCGTCTGCAGCTGGCCCGCGCCACCGGTGCCGGCGGACTCGACCTAACGGCCGATGGCGTCATTCCGCTTGCCGGCAGCGGTCTTGCGATTGCGTTCAACGGCACCGCGCCCCTGTCGCTCGCCGACCGGTTCCTCGCCGACCGCGGTGCCCGGGCAAACGGGCTGGTCCGGATTTCGGGGCGCGCCGCCGGCGTCACTTCGAACCCGCGCCTGACCGCATCGCTTTCGGCAACCGGTGCCGCCTTCACCGACCCGCTCTCCAGCACCCGCCTCCAGGCCATCGCCTTCAACGCGGCCGTCAACGACGACTCCGTGACGATCAGAACGTTCGACGCGCGGCTGGCAACCGGCGGCTCGCTCAGCGCCTCGGGCACCGTCGCGCTTGACGACCGCCTGTCCGCGAACCTGGCGGCGACGCTGGACAATGCGCGCTACAGCGACGGCGAACTGGTCGCCGCGACCCTGTCCGGCAAGATGACCGTGACCGGTAGCCTGCTGCGCGACCCGCTGATTGCCGGCGACATCTTCGTCGAGCGCGCCGAACTCACCGTGCCCGAGCAGATCGCCGTGGCGAACGATGTCGCCGACGTCGAACATGTCAACGCACCGGCCACCGTACGGCGGACCCTCGCACGGGCCCTGCCGGAGAAGGGAGCGCCGATTCCGCGCTCGCGGCCGAGCGTCCCGCAGCTCGACATCCGCATCAATGCCCCGGCCCGCATCTTCCTGCGCGGCCGCGGGCTCGACACCGAGCTTGGCGGCTCCGTGGTGTTGCGCGGTCCGGTGACCAATGTCAGCCCGTCTGGCGGCTTCGAGATCATCCGCGGCAGGTTGTCGATCCTCGGCCAGCGCATCACGCTCGACAGCGGCCGCGTGACCCTGATCGGCGATCTCGATCCCTATGTCGATTTCACCGCCACGACGCCGGGAACCGACATCGATGTCACCATCAAGGTCACCGGGCGGATATCCGATCTCTCCATCACCTTTTCCTCGCAACCCGAGCTGCCGCAGGACGAGGTTCTGTCGCGCCTGATTTTCGGACAGGGCATTTCGACCCTGTCGCCGCTGCAGCTGGCCAAGCTCGCCGCGGCTGCCTCTGAGCTGGCCGGCGGCGGTCCCTCGATCATGGATGGCGTACGCGAGGCCACCGGCCTCGACGATCTCGACATCGTCACCGACGACCAGGGCAACACAGCCGCCAGGGCCGGCCGCTACATCACCGACAATGCCTATCTGGGCGTCCAGGCGGGAACCAAGGGCAAGGCCAAGGTCACGATCGACCTCGACATCACCGACAATCTGAAGGCGCGCGGCGCGGTTTCCGAAGACGAAAACTCGCTCGGCGTCTTCTTCGAAAAGGACTACTGAACCTGACGGCTCACGGCGCGAAGCCGCAGCTCGCGCAAACAGAAACGGACCGGATGAAGACATCCGGCCCGTCCGTTGTGCTTGGTGCCCCGCCGAAGCCGGCGGCCGATTGCCTTTCTCGGCATCAATGGGCAAAGCCGATCATCTCGACATCGAACCTGCCGGTGCGTGCGTTCATCGCAGCGCGGTACAGCTTGTCCTGACGGATCGCCGAGTAGTGATAGACGGCGCCCTGGCAGTCATATCCGTTGACCGCGTGGTAGCCACGCTTGATCAGGGTGTTCGCGCCATATGCACAGCTGAAGCGCGGCGCCGTCACGACCACGACCGTGTTGTCACGTGCCGGCCTGCGGTTCTTCGTGCGGTGGTCGCGAACCACGGATTGCGTGCGGTGGTCGCGGACAACGACCTTGGTGCGGTGGTCGCGGACCTTCGGTTCGATCACGACCACGGTGTTTTCGCGGTCTTCGCCGGTCTGCTTGCGATGATCCGTGGTGTTGCCGCGGTGATCAACGGTCTTGTCCTTGCCGTATTTGCCGGCGTCCTCGGGTTTGAACAGGCAGGACAGAACGCCGATGCAGACATGGGTGTCGCCGACATCGAAGCTTGCGACCCCGTCGGCACGGGCGGCATTGTTCATGGACACGGCGGCCGCCGCCGTGATGATCGCGGTTGCAATGGTGTTGCGGACTGAAATCGAGGTCATGGTGCATTCCCTTCGGTTGCGAGACCGGCTTGCGGGCATTTGCCCCGTGCCGCTCGATGGGGAGAGAATGCGTCGGACCGGTTGAACCGGACCGGAATGCCGCGTTCACACCAGGTTCATGCGCCGGCGGACCGCCACGCCTCAACCCGCGGCCTTGATCGAGTAGGTGCGCTCGGCGAGATCCTTTTCCTCGATCAGCGCGTTGCACATGCGCAGGATCTCCTCTTCGGGCCGCGTCGTTTTCCGCCGCGGATTGGTGAGCAGGTAGATGTCAACCGCCGGAAGCCGGGTATAGGGCGGCAGCTGGCGCAGCAGGCCCTGCTTCACGTCGCGCTCCGCCACATGCACCGGCAACGCACCGATGCCGACATTGGCGATGATCATGCGGCGCACTTCGGTCAGGTTGGAAGAGATCCCGCGCAGTCCGGGCGCGAGGTTCGCCCGTTCGCGCAATTGCGAAACCATGTCCAGCGGTCCGCCTTCGATCTCGGTCTGGAAGGAGACCGACGGCTCCCCCTTGAGATCGGCGAGCGCGATCTTCTCCTGTCCGTACAGCCGGTGCCGGGGACCGCAATAGAGCCCGAAGAACTCGCGAAACAGGATCTTCGCCTGGAGATTCTTCGGCGCATCGTTCAGCAGGCAGATCCCGAAACTCGCACGGTTCTGCTGGATGCGGCTGACCACCTCCGAGCTCTCCGCGACGACGCTTGAATAGGTGACCTTCGGATGGCTCCGCGCAAAGGTTTCCAGCACGTCGTCGAAATGCGGTGATACGACATGGCTCGCCATCACGATGCTGATATGCCCCGTGATTTCCTCGTCGCCGGCGTCGAGCAGCGCGGGAAGCTGGGACACGGCGCCGAAGATCGTGGCGCATTCCGAATAGAGGATCTTCCCCGCCGGGGTGACGCGAAAACTGTTGGGCTTGCGTTCGACCAGCCGGTGCCCCGCCGTGTCTTCGAGCCGCTTCAGCGCGCTGCTGATCGTCGGCTGCTTGAGGCCGAGAAAATCGGCCGCGCGCGAGATGCTCTGCTGTTCCACCACCACCATGAAGGTGCGCAACAGGTTCCAGTCGAGGTTCCAGGGGAACCGTTGTTCGTAAGGTCTCAACATAGATTTCATCAATATCTAAAATTCTGTATATCTATTTGCATGATGATCATGCCCATGCAAGCCTTTGTTCAGGCGTACGGCCTCGGCCGGCGCGGCTGGCGGAATGGACAGACCGCCGGTGTGGCACGGCACAAATGGGAGACTGACATGACAACGCGCAGGACACTTCTGAAAGCGGCGATTGCGACGGGGTTCGCCACCGTCTTGAGTTTCGAGGGCGCCACCATGGCGAGCGCCGAGGAACTCGACGCGATCAAGGAAAAGGGCTCGATCCGCATCGCCATGAGCGGCGCCTACCCGCCCTTCAACTTCGTCAACGACAAGAACGAAGTGGTCGGGTTCGATCCGGCAATCGGCACGGAAATCGCCAAGCGCATGGGCCTCGAGACCGAAATCGTCACCACGGCGTGGGACGGGATCATCGGCGGCTTGCTGGCCAACAAGTACGATGCGATCGTAGGTTCGATGTCGATCACCGAGGAACGCGCCAAGGTCGTCGATTTTGTCGGCCCCTATTACACCACCAAGCGTGCGATATTCACCAAACCGGATTCGGGCATCACCTCCGTCTCGCAGCTTGGCGACAAGACCGTGGGCGTGACATTGGGCGAAACCCACGAGGAATGGGCGCGCGAACAGGGCTACAACGTGCGGACCTACAAGGGCCTGCCCGAGCTCCTGCTTGAGCTCCAGAACGGCCGTGTCGACGTGATCATCAACGACTCGATCGCCGCGATCCTGGCGATGAAGGAGAACGGCTATGACTTCGTCATGTTGCCCGACCTGAAGACCGACGTGATCGGCGCCGGGATCGCGATCCGCCAGGGCAGCCCGAAACTCCACGAGGAGATGCAGAAGGCGCTCGACTCGATGATGGAGGACGGCACCTATCTCGAGATCGCCAACAAATGGGTGGGCGGCGACATCCGCTAAGCCGGCCAGGGCCCGCCGGACGATCCGGCGGGCCGCATTCGACCAGGGCGGAGCCAACATGACCACCGACTACGGAAAACTGACCTGGGAAGAGGTCCGCGACGCCGACAAGGACCGCGTGGTCATTCTCAACGTGTCGGCAACCGAGGATCACGGGCCGCACATGCCGCTCGACACCGACACCGTGCTCGGCATGGCCGTGGCCAACGGCGTGGCCGAACTGGCGCCCGACGAGGTGTTCGTGATGCCGCCGATCGCCTACGGGTTCAACGAGCACCACAAGGATTTTCCCGGTGTCATCTGGATCCAGCCCGAAACGCTGATCGCCTTCGTCACCGACGTGACCAAATCGCTCGCGCATCACGGGTTCCGGCGCATCCTGCTGCTGAACTCGCACGGCTCCAACCACCCCGTCCTCGACCTCGCCGCGCGCAAGACGGTGATCGAGACCGGGATTATCTGCGTCTCGGCTTCCTACTGGAACCTGTGCGCCGACCGGATCAACGCGCACCGCAATTCGGAAACTGGCGGCATCGCGCATGCCGGCGAGTTCGAGGCGGCGATGTACATGCATCTCCAGCCGGAGCACGTGCATCTGGAGAAGGCCGCCAGCCAGAACCTGCATGATCCGAACAGCAAGTTCTTCAATCTCGATCTGGCCCGGGGCGGCGGCAAGGCGATGCTGATGCGCTGGTGGTCGTCGGTTTCGCCGGACGGGACGATGGGAGATCCAACCGTCGCCGATGCAGCGACCGGGGAAGCCTTCCTGCGCGCGGCGGTCGAGGAGACCGCGGCACTGGTGCGTGAGATCCGCGCCCTGCCGATCCTTGAACGCAAAGATCATCACTGAAGCGGGGGTGGGGTGATGGATGTCGATCTGATGTTGAGGGTCTACCCGTACTTCCTCAAGGCGGCCTGGGTCACCGTGGAACTGTCGGTCCTGACCGCCATCCTCGGATTGTTCTGCGGGGCGCTCGGCGCCGCGGCGCGGCTGTCCCGGCACTGGTGGCTTCGCCTTGTCGGCGCCAGCTATGTGAGCGTGTTTCGCGGCACGCCGGCCCTGATCCAGCTGTTCATCCTCTATTTCGGCGGCCCCCAGATCGGTATCCAGCTGAACGCATTTCAGGCAGGGGTCATCGGGCTCGGAATAAACATCGGAGCCTACATGACGGAGACCATCCGCGGCTCGATCATCGCGATCGACAAGGGCCAGATGGAAGCCGCGCGCACGCTGGGCATGAGCCGCTGGCAGGCCATGCGCAAGGTGATCCTGCCGCAGGCCGCGCGGCTGATGATCCGCCCGCTGGGCGTGAACATCAACGCGCTGATCAAGGGCACCGCGCTCGTCGCGGCGATCTCGGTCGTCGAACTGACCTACACCGCGCAGCGCTATATCGGCTCGACCTACAAACCGTTCGAAATGTTCCTGCTTTCGGGCGTGCTCTACATGATCATCATCTACGGCACCGGCCGCGTCATCACCTGGCTCGACCGGAAGGCTCGGATCGTATGACCGCAGCCGTCACAACGGGAGGCCGCCATGGGGCTTGATTTCACAGTCGTCCCGAAATTCCTCGACATCATCCTTCTCGGGGTGTTGTGGACGATCGCGATCACCGTCGGCTCGGCGCTTCTGAGCTTCTTCGGCGGCATCATCTTCGCGGTGATCGCGCTCTACACCCACTGGATCATCCGTCTTCCATTCCGTGCCTTCGAGTGGCTCTTCATGGGCACGCCGCTGCTGCTGCAGTTGTTCCTGATCTATTTCGGCCTGGTGCAGATCGGCATCGACCTGCCCGCCTTCGTCGCCGGGGTGATCGGCCTCGGCCTGCATTTCGCGGTCTACAATTCGGAGCTGATCCAGACGGCGATCATCGCGGTCGACAAGGGCCAGATGGAAGCCGCGCGCACACTCGGCCTGTCGCGCGGTCAAGCCTTGCGCAAGGTGGTGGTCCCGCAGGCGGTGCGCGACGTGATCCCGCCGATCGGAAACAACATGATCGCCCTTTTGAAGGACAGCGCGCTGGTGTCTGTGATCGGCGTGTCCGAACTGACCCTTTCGGCCCAGCGCGCCATCGGACGCACCTACCGCCCGTTCGAGTTCTATGTGGTCGCAGCCGCGTTCTACTACATCATCAACCTTGGAATGGAATGGGTGCTGCGGCGGATCGAACGCCGTGTGCAGGCCGCGCGATGAGCTCCGGAGAGGACCCGACATGACCGACCAGAAACCTTTCCTCGACATCCGCAACGCCAAGAAGAGCTATGGCGCGCTGGAGGTGCTGAAAGACATCAGCCTGCGGGTCGATCGCGGCCAGATCGTCGCCATTATCGGCCCCTCGGGCTCCGGCAAGTCCACGCTTCTGCGCGCCATCAACGATCTCGATCCGCTTACCGGCGGCGAGGTCTGGCTCGAGGACACCCAGATCAACAAGAAGCTGCCGCACCGCCAATACGAAAAGCACATCAACCAGGTGCGGCAGAACATCGGCATGGTGTTCCAGCACTTCAACCTGTTCCCGCACCTCTCGGTGCGCGAGAACATCACGCTGGCGCCGAAGATGCTGAAGGGCATTTCCGACGAGGAGGCCAATCGGCTGGCCGAGGAACAGCTCGACAAGGTCGGGCTGCTCGACCGGATCGATTACTATCCGTCACAGCTTTCGGGCGGTCAGAAGCAGCGTGTCGCGATCGCCCGGGCCCTGGCCATGAAGCCCAAGGTGATGTTGTTCGACGAAGCCACTTCTGCCCTCGATCCGGAACTTGTCGAGGAAGTGAACCTGGTGATGAAAAAGCTCGCCGAAGAGCACATGACCATGGTCATCGTCACCCACGAGATGGGTTTTGCCGAAAGCGTCTGCGACCGGGTCTTGTTCATGGATCAGGGCGTGGTCGTCGAGGAGGGCCCGCCCAGCAAGATCTTCCGCAATCCCGACAGCGACCGCACCAAGAATTTCCTGCGCAAGCACCTCGAGAACGCCAACCGGTAACTCCAATGTCGCATCTCTTCTACCAGACAAAGAACCCCCGACCATTACTCGACCATGCCCGCGGTGTTTATCTGTGGGACATCAACGGCAAGCGCTATCTCGACGGTTCGTCGGGCGCCATGGTCTGCAATATCGGCCATTCCAATCCCCGCGTCCTCGAGGCGATGCGCCGCCAGATGGAAAAATCTACATTCGGCTACCGGCTGCATTTCGAGAACGAGCCGGCAGAGCGGCTGGCGGCGAAGACCGCGGAACTGGCGCCGCCCGGCATGGAACGCGCCTTTTTCGTCTCCGGGGGATCCGAGGCTGTCGAAAGCGCCATCAAGCTCGCCCGCCAGCACGCGCTGGCGACCGGCCAAGGCACGCGCTGGAAGGTCATCTCGCGCTATCCCAGCTATCACGGCTGCACGCTCGGCGCGCTGGCATTGACCGGCTACGCGCCGATGACCGCTCCCTTCGACGCGATGATGCGGCCGATGCCCAAGGTCCCCGCCCCGCGCGCCTATCTCGACGGGCTCGACGCCGACGAGCCGAAGACCGGCCAGCATTACGCCGCCATGCTGGAGCAGAAAATCCAGGAGGAAGGGCCGAACACCGTCCTCGCCTTCATCGTCGAACCGGTCGGCGGCGCGTCGACCGGCGCCCTTGTGCCGCCGGCCGGCTACATGACCGCGATCCGCGAGATCTGCGACCGCCACGGCGTCCTTCTCATCGCCGACGAGGTGATGACCGGCGGCGGCCGGACGGGAACGTTCTTCGCGTCCGAACACTGGCAGATCGTCCCCGATATACTCACGGTTTCCAAGGGTTACGCAGCCGGCTACGCGCCGCTCGGCGCTATGGTCGCGCAGGAGCGGATCGTCGAGGCCGTGCTCGGCGCCGGCGGCTTTATTCACGGCTTCACCTATGCCGGCAATCCACTCGCCTGCGCCGCCGGACTGGCGGTGATCGAGGAGATCGAGACCCAGGGCCTGATGGACAATGCAACCCGCATCGGCGACCTGCTGAAGCGGCGCCTCACCGGCCTTATGGAGCGCTTTCCGGTGATCGGCGACGTGCGCGGCAAGGGATTGCTGCTGGCTTTTGAACTGGTGGCCGACCGGATCACGATGCAGCCCCTGCCCCGCGAACTGCAGGCGCATGACCGCCTCGTCGAGATCGCCTATGCCAACGGCCTGATCATCTATTCACGCCGGACCAGGGGCGGTTATGAGGGCGACCACTTCATGGTCTGCCCGCCGATGATCGCTGACGAGAGCCATGTCGACGAGATCATCGGAAACTTGACGAAATCGCTCGAGCAGTTCGTCACCGAAACCGGTCTGGGCAGCAAGAGCGCGGCATGAACCAGGTCACGATCCGCCAGGCGGCCGGCGCGGACGCGTCGGCAATCGCCTCAATGCTCCGGCAATTGGCCGACGATATCGGCGACGCCAATGTATTCCTGTCCGATGCCGACACCATCCGGGAGCATGGGTTCGGCGACCGGCCGCTGTTCCGGTGCATGATCGCCGAATCCGGCGGCAAATCCCGTGGATTGACGGTCTTCTTCCCGCATTTTTCGACAACCCGCGGCCAGCCCGGCGTTTATGTCCAGGACCTGTGGGTCGATCCGTCGCTGCGCGGCACCGGAACCGGCCGTCGTCTTGTCGCCGCCACGGCCCGGCATGCGCGCGGCGAATGGGGCGCCCGCTACCTGTCCCTGACCGCCTACCGCACCAATGACCAGGCGCTCCGGTTCTATCGCCGGCTCGGTTTCGCCGAGCGTTCCGATGACGTCGCATTGGCGCTCGACGGACCGGCCTTCGGCAAACTCCTCGGTCTGGCGGAGGACCGGCAATGAGGATGCTCGACAAGTCGGTTTCGCTGGAAGAGGCGATCGGCGCGGTCGGCGACGGCGCCACGGTCATGATCGGCGGATTCGGCGTCCCGGGCACGCCCTTCGGCCTGATCGACGAGCTTGTGCGCCAGGGACCCAAACGTCTGACAATCATCAAGAACGACGCCAACGAGGACGGCATGGGCGTCGGCAGGCTGCTCGACAACGGCCAGGTGGAAACCCTTGTCACCACCCATATCGGGCTCAATAGCCGCGCCGTCGAAATGATGAATGCCGGCACGCTGAAGGTCGAATTCTGCGCCCAGGGCATTCTCGCCGAGCGCATCCGCGCTGGCGGCGCCGGCCTGCCGGCTTTCCTGACCGACATCGGTATCGACACCGAGCTCGGCGCGGCAAAGCCGCTCGTCGCGCTCGATGGCCGCCAACTCATCGCCGAACGCGCGCTCAAAGCCGATTTCGCGCTGATCCATGCCGACCGCGCCGACACGTTCGGCAATCTCGCCTACAAGGCCGCGGCGCGCAATTTCAACCCGCTCATGGCTATGGCCGCCGACCGCGTCATTGCCGAAACCGAGACGCTGGCGCCGGTTGGCAGTCTCGATCCCGATCACATCCACACGCCGGGCCCGTTTGTCGACTGCGTCGTCGCACTTATCGAACTGACGGAGGACTACGCTGTTGTCAGACGCTAGGAAAAGGATGGTCGCCCGCGCGGCGCGCGATATCCGCCCGGGCATGCTGGTCAATCTGGGGATCGGCCTGCCGACCCAGGTCATCGACGATCTGCCGCCCGATTTCCCGGTCTGCCTGCATTCCGAGAACGGTATTGCCGGCGTCGGACCGACCCTTCCCTACGACAGGGCGGACCGCAACCTGATCGACGCCGGCGGCGCCTATGTTTCCGTCCTGCCCGGAACCGCGTTCTTCGACAGCGCCGTTTCCTTCGCGCTGGTGCGCGGCGGACGGCTCGACCTGACCATGCTCGGCGCCTTCCAGGTGTCGATGGCCGGCGATCTGGCGAACTGGAAAATCCCCGGCCTGTTCACCCCGGGCGCCGGCGGCGGCATGGAGCTTGCGCAAAAGGCGCGCAAGGTCGCGATCCTGACAACCCAGCTGGATCGCAAGGGTCGCTCGAAGATCGTGCGCGAATGCACCCTGCCGTTGACGGCAAAAGCCTGTGTCGACCGGATCTTTACCGACATGGCGGTGATCGACGTGACCGGCGCCGGCCTGGAACTGCGCGAACTTGCCGACGGAGTTACGGTTAATGACGTGCTGGCCGCCACCGACGCCCCGCTCAACGTTCCCGAAACCGCAATTCCGAGGTTCTAGAGCCATGGATACCGCCCTTGAAACCGCGATCATGAATGCGGTAGATGCCGGCTTCGACCGGCAGGTCGAATTCCTGCGCGAACTGACGTCCTTTCCGTCGACGCGTGGCAACGAACAGGGTGCCCAGGATTTCATGGCCGGCGCATTCGCCGATCGTGGCTACGCCGTCGACCGCTGGACAATCGATGTCGACGATATTTCCCATTTGCCGGGGTTCTCGCCGGTGATCGGCAACTATGACGAGGCGGTCAACGTGGTCGCCACCCATTGCGCGGAGACGGGCAAGGGGCGCTCGCTGATCCTCAACGGCCATATCGATGTCGTCCCCGAAGGCCCGCTCGACATGTGGGATTCGCCGCCGTTCGAGCCGCAGGTGCAAGGCGGCTGGATGTCGGGCCGCGGCGCCGGCGACATGAAGGCCGGACTCGCCGCCAACCTGTTCGCCCTCGACGCGTTGCGCGCCGCCGGCCATACACCCGCCGCCGACGTCTTCATCCAGTCAGTCGTCGAGGAGGAGTGCACCGGCAACGGCGCGCTGGCCTGCCTGCAACGCGGCTACAAGGCGGATGCGGCGCTCATCCCGGAGCCGTTCAGCGAGCAACTCGTCACCGCGCAGGTCGGTGTGATCTGGTTCCAGGTTCACCTGAAGGGGCTCCCGGCCCACGTCGCCTATGCCGGGACCGGGGCCAATGCGATCGAGGCGGCGATCCCGCTGATCGGCGCGCTGCATGCTGTCCAGGAGCGATGGAACGCGCCAGAACACCGGCACGCACAGTTCGAACATGTCCACCACCCGTTGAACCTCAATGTCGGCAAGATAGTCGGCGGCGACTGGGCCAGCTCGGTGCCGGCCTGGTGCGTGTTTGACGTCCGGATCGGCATTTTCCCCGGCCGCGATATCGGCGAGGCCAGGCGCGAGATCGAGGCGACCCTGATGGACGCCGCGCGCGAAAACGATTTCCTGCGCAACAACTTGCCCGAGGTCGTCTATCATGGCTTCCACGCTGAGGGATATGCGCTGGCGGAGGATGAAAGCGCCGCCGCCCGCCACGCCATCACCACGCTGGAAACAGCGCATGGCATCGTGACAGGCAGTACCCTCGACCGGGTCGCGATCACCGCGACCACCGATGCACGCTTCTTTGGCCTCTATGCCAACACCCCGGCCCTTGTCTACGGCCCCCGCGCCGAGGCCATCCACGGCTTCAACGAACGGGTGGACCTCGACAGCATGCGCCGCGTCACGCAGTCCATCGCGCTGTTCATTGCCGGCTGGTGCGGCCTCGAAAAGGCCTGATCTGCCCTGGCGTCGTTGCAGCCTCCTGACAAGACGTTGTCAGGAACCCTGACCCGCGTCCTGCCCGCTATCTGGCCCTCGCGCGTCGCTTCGTTTAACATCATCGTTAAACAAGGGAGATCGCGATGCCGCACGATCCGCATTTGGCCGAGTTGATGCGCGAGGCGCTGGCCAGCCGCCCGGGCATCACCGAAAAGAGGATGTTTGGCGGCATCTGCTGGCTGATGAATGGCAACATGCTCGCCGGGGTCGAGAAGGACCGCTACATGTTCCGCGTCGGCAAGCCGCGGCAGGAGGAAGCACTGGCGCGCGCCGGCGCCTCGCCGATGGACTTTACCGGCCGGCCGATGAGTTCCATCGTCTGGGTCGAAGCGGATGCGGCAATCGACACCGGCCTCGAAGACTGGATCGCCTACGCGGCGAAGTTCGTCGGTTCGCTTCCCCCCAAATGAAGGAGCTGGCCATGGCCACATTCGAAGGGTTTCCGCGCGAGACGATCGCATTCCTGGCGGATCTCAGGGACAACAACGAAAAGGCCTGGTTCGAGCAGCACCGGGACGAGTACCAGCGCTGTTTCGTCGATCCCGCGCTCGCCCTGGTCGAGGCGCTCGCGCCGGTCGCCGCGTCGCTCACGCCCCCGCACAAGGCGGAAGCGCGGATGAACGGTTCGCTGCGGCGGATCCATCGCGACGTCCGGTTTTCGAAGGACAAGACGCCCTACAATCCGCGCCTTCACCTGATCTTCTGGACCGGTGGCCATCCGAACCGTTCCGCCGGCATCCACCTCGTGCTTGAGCCGGACGGGTTGGGTTATGGTTCGGGTCACTGGGCGTTCGAGCCGGACGCATTGGCGCGCTACCGCGCCGCCGTCGGCGACCCCGCCAAAAGAATGGCGCTCGAGGCGGCGCTGGAAACGGCGGCGTCCATCGGATGTACGCTCGGTGAACCCGCGCTGAAGACCGTGCCTAAGGGTTTCGACAAGGACGCCCCGGGCGCAGACCTGCTGCGCTACAAGGGCTTGGTTGCGCGGACTTACGGCAACGAGAAGCTCGACCCGCGCCTGTTCACGCCCGAATGCGCGGCCTATTGCGCCGGGATCATGACCGCGCTGGCGCCCCTCGACGCCTGGATTCGCACCAATGTCGAGGCGCCATAGACGATTCCGCGATCGCAACCGCGGATTTGGGCGTCAATTGCCCTGTCCGCCTGATCCATTGAGCTGCGCGCCACCGCCTTGCGGAAACACACCCCAGGGCCAAGGACCCCGTCGCCATGGGAAAACCGGCGAACCGGGCGCCACGACAGGGGGGGCAATCCACGGGCGATGTGGATGGTGCCTGAAAATGATATGGGCGGCGATGATCGGGATACCCAGACCAATCACGGCATCGGGGAAGTGGCGGTAGCCGGCATGCCGGTAGGACAGCCCGTTGCTGCGTGCCCATCCGCGATACCCGGCCCACGACACATCGCACCAGACATAGCTCTTGATGCAACCACCGACCCGGACATATTCGCCCGCCGGCACCGTCGCGATCAGTTGGCTGCGCGAACTCGCGCCGCTGTACAGGTTGAGACCCCGCGTAGTGTACGCGGATGCCGCTTGGGCCGCCCCGGCGAAGCCCGCCAGGGCGAGACAGGCAATCAGCGCGAATGCAAGGCGTTTCATCCTCGTTCCTTTCGCAAAAGATGTGTCCCTTCTTGAAACAAGTTACCATATTGCCCAAGGATTGCGCCATTCCAATGACGGCCGTCAACGTTTCGCGGTCGCGCTTCCGCTCCGACGCATCGGTGCTTCAGGCGGCACTGCGCAGGGAGCCGCCACTCATCAGCGGCACCAGAAACATGACGAGAAACGCAACATTCCCCAACGCGTTGAGCGGCGCTCCGGACACGACGGAGCCGACGGAATCGATCGCGAACCAGACGAAAACCCCGGCCAGAATAATACTGCGCACAAGCGCCGGTTCGCGCAGATACAGCCGATCGGCGAGGAGGTAGATCGTGACGCCCCATCCGGCCATCACGCCGCCGCCGATGGCGGCAAGGAGCCGGGTCTGCGGGTCGGCCAGCGCCTGCCCGCCATCGAGGGGCCAGAAAAGCAGGTCGGCGAAGAAGTTCAGGATTCCGGCCGTTGGCGGCCAGGCCCCCAGCGCCGTGACCAGCCCGAAGACGATAACGATATCGGCTGCGGCCTTCAGCCACAGCCGCGTTGTTGCAGGTTGCATGGCATTTCTCCCTTCGAGATTTACAGGCCGAGACTGACGTACCGGTCACCGCCCGGCAATTACCTCTCAGGTAAGTGTTTCCAGCCGGCGGACCCTCTATGATAAGGATGCTTACGGGAGCGATGGCATGCAAAACACATTCGGATCGGCACTGAGGCAGTGGCGCGCGCAAAGGCGCATGAGCCAGCTCGACCTCGGCCTTACCGCCAATGTCTCGGCACGCCACATCTCGTTTTTGGAGACCGGACGGTCCCGGCCGAGCCGCGAAATGATCCTGCAGCTCGGCGAAACGCTCGAAATCCCGCGCAATGCGCGCAACGCCATGCTGAATGCCGCCGGCTTTGCCACCGTCTACCGGGCCAGGCCGCTGGATTCTGTCGAGATGGCGCCGGTGCGCGAAGCCGTCGAATGGACAATCTCGCGCCACGAGCCGTATCCGGCGCTCGTCCTCGACCGTCATTGGGTGCTGCTGATGGCCAACAGGCCGGCCCAGGCGATGGCCGCCGCCTTCGGCATCGCGCCCGGTGACAGCCTGCTCGACGCAATGGCCGATCCATCCGTTGCCAGGGACCTGTTCGAGAACTGGCCGGAAGTGGCCCGCCACACGCTGGCGCGGCTTCGAACGGAAAGCGCGCATCTGGGCGGCGATCCCGTTCTCGACGCCGCCGCCGATCGCCTTGCGGCGGACCCCGACATCGGCGCCCATGACCAGTCTGGCATGCTGGCGCCTTTCATTCCCGCGCGTTACCGGGCGGGCGGCGCGGTGCTGTCCTTCATGTCGACCATCGCCCAGTTCGGCACCGCGGAGGACATCGCGCTCGCCGACCTGAGGATCGAAATGCTGTTTCCCGCCGACGAAGCCACGCGACATATGCTGCTGGCCGCAGCGCAACAGGCGCCTGAAGAAACAGGGGCTTGACGCCCCGGACATGGGTCGCCGCCACGCCGGCGCCGCTCGTCGGTCGCAGCCGATCACGTTTCCGAGCGCCCGCCCCGTCCTCCAGTCGGCGACCGCCGCGTTGACATGGCCTACTGGGCACCGGCCGGCGGTCGTCGCCTCACCCGGAGGCCCGCACCGACGGATGCGGCTCGCGAGCCTGTTTCGCCCGCGTGCAAACGCGTTGCACGATTGCGCCCGAAAATCGCCCCGCGGGCGGCAAACCCTTCCGGCCGCGCATTGACCCTTGCCATCGGCTGCCTTAGGCAAAACGGGTTCGCGCTTCGACCGGAGGAATTTTGATGCCCGACGCCACCGAACCCTGCGGTGAACTCACCCTGCGCACGCTCGCCATGCCGGCAGACGCCAACGCCGCCGGCGACATTTTCGGCGGCTGGGTAATGGCGCAGATGGACCTGGCCTGCGGCATCCGCGCCGCCGAGCGCGCCCATGGCCGCGTCGTCACCGCGGCGGTCAAGGAGATGTCGTTTGCCAAGCCGATGAAGGTCGGCGACACGCTGTGCGTCTATATCGACATCACCAGGGTCGGCCGCACGTCGATGGTGCTGCGCGTCGAGGCCTGGGCGCAGCGTTATCTCAGCCATGTCCGCGAGCGCGTCACCTATGCCGATTTCATCATGGTCGCGCTCGACGACACCGGCAAGCCGACCCCGATCCCGGCCGAGTAGTCCAGCTTGAGAAAAATATCTACAATTCCGTAAAATTTTAAGTATTTACCACTTGCTTACCAACCCGTTGACAGTTCCGAAAGCGAAAATTCATTATATTAGCAATCCATGATCGAAGCGATCGGCCATGGAGAAGTATTTGTTTTGCAAGCGATGGCGCCTTCGCCGACAGGAACCTGACATGAAAACGACGCAGAGGCGCAGACGGAACTCCCTGCCTGCCCGAGGCGCACCGGTGCTGCCGGCGCTGCTCGCAGTTTTTGCATTCATCGCCGTGCCGGCTGCCGCCTTCGCCGAAAATACCGGCGGCATGTGTGGCGATGACTTCGGCAAATGCTCGACCTATCACGGCGATGGCGCAAGTGCGCCGGGCGCACCGGGCGGCCAGGGCGAGCCGCAGTAACGATACCGCCAGCCAGCCGGCTGGCCGGATCAGGCCGGCCGCGGCTTTCACACCGGATTAGTGGCCAAACGGTAAGCGCGTTACGCGCGGGCGCCGTTGCGCACCGCCAGCGCCGGAACAACCTCGACCGCGATCATCGCGGCGAGGATCGCGGCGCAACCGGCATAACCGGCAATACCCAGCCTTTCGCCAAGGAAGACGGCGCCGAACAGCGCCGCGAACACCGCTTCCGACGACAGCATGATGGCGGCCTGCGGCGCGGTGGTGTAGCGCTGCCCGACCGCCTGGATGGTGAAGGCGACGCCGCCGGAGAAGATGCCCGCATAGAGGATCTCCGGCGCCGCCGGCAGCACCGCGGCCAGCGTCACCGGCTCGCGTACAAACGCCACGGAAAGGCCGAGCACGGCGCACAGCGCGAACTGCACCACCGACAGCGTTACCGGGCGGCCGCTGCGCACGCCGTAGCGCCCGATCAGGATCACCTGCATCGCCCAGAACACCGCGCACAGGATGGTCAGCCAGTCGCCGGCATTGAGCCGCTCCAGCGCGCCGCCCGACAGCAGGAATATGCCGGCCAGCGCCAGCCCCGCCGCCGGCCAGATCACCGGATGCGGCCAGAAACGGAACAGCGCCACGGTCAGCAGCGGCGTGAACACGACATAGAGCCCGGTCAGGAATCCGGAATTGGTCACCGATGTCGTCAGCAGGCCGAATTGCTGCGCCGTCATACCTGCAAACAGGAACAGCCCGGTGAAGAGGAACGACATCCAGTCGTCGCGGCCGAGCGGCTTTTGCGCGCGGCGGCCTTCCAGCACCGCAAACGGCAGGATCGCCAGCGTCGCGAACACGAAACGGGCGCCCACGAAGGTCATCGGCCCGACCGTCTCCATCGCCGTCGACTGGGCGACGAAGCCCATGCCCCAGATCGCGCCCGCGACGAGCAGAAGTAGATTGGCGCGGGCGCGGGTCATGCGGATGGTCCCGGTTGCGGAAGTTGACCGCTATTGAACCACCGCGCCGCCAAGGTCAATCGGTCGCGGTTTGCCTGTCTGCCCGATTGATCTATTATCGAAACACGGGACGGAAACGTCGGGACAGCCCGGATGAACAGGCTCGCAACAACGCTTGTGGTCATCGGAGCGCAAGCGGTCATGGGCACCATGGCGCCAGCCTTGACCGGCGCGCCGGCCGAAGCCGCGGCCTCGAAAAAACGGGTGTGCCGGGATCATCTTCACACAGGCGAGGCCAAGTCATACACGGCCGGCGCCGCGCTGATCGCGACGGCAAAGCAGAACTGGAGCCTTGTCGTTACCCAGCACGATGGCGCAAGCTGGGCGAATATCGCCAATGCCACCTCGAAATCGGGCGACTGCGGCGTCGACCAGATCGTCAAGGGAAAAGGCACACTGTATTTCTGCACGGCGACGGCGCGGCCGTGCCGGTGGCAGCAACAGTTCTTCCCG
>JBNLDE010000225.1:0-22405 GCA_050304175.1 Zhengella sp.
TGTCTGCGAAAGCCGCTGGATGCGGTTGCCGGGTGAGGCGACCGGCGCCGGCGACAAGGTTCGCGCAAGTGCAGCGGCGCTAAACAAGTCGCGAAAGGCGCCGGCTGCGAACATATAGCCGCATTCGGTCGGCCAAGGTCGGAGGCAATCCGCTGCTTAAGGGAGCCGTCATTGGATTCTGGGCGATCGCCGTGACGATCGGCGCGCTCTACATGGCGCAGCCTCGACCTGTCGAGGTCGAGCCGGCTGCGGTCGAATCGGCGTCCCCGGAAACCGAAAAATTCAAGACCGACTACATTTCCATCGCGATTTTGGACGAAGGAAATCTCAGCGGCTATCTCACCGGGCGCGCCCGGGGCACCCAGAAGATCGGACTGACCAAGGACCAACTCAGGCCATGGGTCGTCGACGCCCTCCACCGGGTGGTCTACGCCGGCAAATATCTCGACCCGGAGGCCCCGCTGGATGGCGATTTCAGAGCCATCGCGGCAGACGTGAAAGACCTGGTCAACAAACGGACCGGAGATCAGCTGATTGTGGAAATGGAGCTGACGGATGTCGGGTTTCTCACCCACCGGTGACACGCGCCGGTTAACAAAAATGCGCGGAAATTTACCCAGTTAACCGCCTATTAACCTTACTGCTTAATATTTGAGTTACCACGATCTGGCGGTTTGTAATTGCAAACCCGGCATGATGCCGGCCAGGGTTGTCCGATAAACCGGAATGTTCAGCCAATTATCGTTTGAATTATCTGGGGCCCTTCATGAGCAGCATCAACACAAACCCGTCGGCCATGGTCGCCCTGCGGACGCTGGAATCCACCAACATGGCACTGGAACAGGTGCAGAAAAGGATTTCGACGGGTTTCCGCGTATCCGAGGCCAGTGACAACGCAGCCTATTGGTCGATTGCCACCGCGATGCGGTCTGACAACAAGGCACTGAGCACCGTGCAAGATGCACTGGGCCTGGGCGCCGCGAAGATCGATATCAGCTACACCAGTACCAATTCGGCAATCGAGGTCGTCGACGAGATCAAGACCAAGCTCGTCGCAGCCCGCGAACCTGGTGTAGACCGTTCAAAAATCCAGAACGAGATTACCGAACTTCAGAACCAGCTTCAGGCCATCGCCGACTCGGCATCGTTCTCTGGTGAAAACTGGCTTTCGGTAGACTCCTCCTCCGCCACCTATGTCGCGACCAAGCAGATTGTCGCCTCGTTCAACCGGACGTCTGCCGGCGTTTCGGTGGCCACTATCGACATCGACACCACATCGCTGTCGTTGTTCGATGCCAATGCCACCGCCACCGGTATTCTCGACACCACCTTCACCACGACTGGTGCCGGCGCGGTAACCGTCTCGGTTTCCACCCTCGACATCACGGCGGCGGGTGTGGACAACACCGACATCGACGACATGATCACGAATGTCGACAGCTCGATCGCGACCTTGACCGACTCGGCTTCGAGCCTCGGCGCCATCAAGAAACGCATCTCCATGCAGACCGACTTCGTCGGCTCCCTGATGGATGCGATCACGAGAGGCATCGGCACGCTGGTCGACGCGGACATGTCAGCGGAATCCACCAGGTTGCAGGCGCTGCAGACGCAGCAGCAACTCGGCATCCAGTCGCTGTCGATCGCCAACTCGACGGCTCAGAACCTGCTGCGGCTCTTCCAGTAAGGAACGCCCGGCCTCGCTGACGCGGCACTGATATCCGCCGCGCGGCAGCTTGAGCCCACCAACACAGCCCGTCCGGCCCTGCCGGGCGGGCTGTAATTCGTCCAGGTTTGATTCCGGTTTTGCTTCGACCTCAGGATCGAATCCCGGTAAACAGCGGTATGCCCATTCGCCAACTGTCCGAGACCATGGTCAACCAGATCGCCGCCGGCGAGGTCGTCGAGCGGCCGGCGAGCGTGGTCAAGGAACTGGTGGAAAATGCCCTCGACGCCGGTGCGACCCGCATCGAGATTGCGACCTCGGGCGGCGGCATTGGTCTTATCCGGGTGGTCGACGACGGTTCCGGTATGACCGCCGACGAATTGCCGCTGGCGATCGCTCGTCACTGCACTTCCAAACTCTCGGACGACATCTTCGATATCCGTTCGCTTGGCTTTCGTGGCGAGGCCCTGCCGTCGATTGGCTCCGTCGCCAAACTGACGATTCGCTCGCGTCCGAGCAATGCCGATACCGGTGCCGAAATCCGGGTCGAAGGCGGCCGGTTGGACGGGCCGCGGCCGGCGGCGGCCAATCCCGGAACGCTGGTCGAGGTTCGCGACCTGTTTTTCGCCACGCCGGCGCGCTTGAAATTCATGAAAAGCGAACGCGCCGAGGCCACGGCAATCAGCGACGTGGTGCGCCGCATGGCGATCGCCTTCCCGCAAATCCGCTTTACCCTGTCGGGGACCGACCGGACGACGCTCGATTTCGCGCCGGCCAAACCCGGCAATTCGGGTCGGTTGGCGCGCATCGCGCAGGTAATGGGCCGGGAATTCCCGGAAAACGCCATCGAGATCGACGCTGAACGCGAGGGCGTGCGCCTGACCGGGTTCGTGTCGATCCCGTCGTTTAACCGCGGCAATTCGCTGGCCCAGTTCGCCTATGTCAACGGACGGCCGGTTCGCGACAAGATGATCGCAGGCGCGATCCGCGGCGCCTATGCCGACATGCTGCCGCGCGACCGCCATGCGATGGCGGCCCTGTTCGTGGAGGCCGATCCGGCGCTGGTCGACGTCAATGTTCACCCGGCAAAGGCCGATGTCCGGTTTCGCGATCCGGGGCTGGTGCGCGGACTGATCGTGGGCGCTGTCCGCGAGGCGCTGGGCGGCAGCGGCATCAGGGCGTCGACCGGCGGCGCCGGAGCGATGATGGCTGCGTTTCGGCAGGAAGGACGGCATCAGGCGCCGGGATCGGTTTGGCAGCGCGGCGGATTGCCCGCACCGGCGCAGGGATACGGCCCGGCATCATCGCCATACCGTCCGCTCGAAGGCGGCTTTGGCGAAACCGGCCAGGCCGGCTTTGCGCCGCTCGCCGCGCCCAGCGCAGACGCGCGCGCGGGGCAGGAGGAAGCCTCGACCGGCCTCCTGTCCGCGCCGCTCGGTGCCGCCCGGGCGCAGGTCCACGAAAACTACATTGTCGCCCAGACTGCGGAATCGCTGGTTATTGTCGACCAGCACGCCGCGCACGAACGGCTTGTTTACGAGGCCCTGAAACAGGCGATTCACGCGCGGCCCGTCCCGGCCCAGATGCTGCTGATCCCCGAAATCGTCGACATGGCGGAGGAAGATGCGGAGCGGCTGGCGATGCATGCCGACACGCTGGCGCGATTCGGACTTGGCCTTGAGCGCTTCGGACCGGGCGCCGTCGCCGTCCGGGAGACACCGGCGATGCTGGGGGAAACAGATGCGGCGCAACTGGTTCGCGACCTTGCCGACGAAATCGCGGAAAACGACACCGCGGACACGCTGAAGGATCGCCTGGACCGGATTGCCGCCACCATGGCATGTCACGGTTCGGTCCGTTCGGGCCGGCGCATGCGCGTGGAAGAAATGAACGCGCTGTTGCGCCAAATGGAGGAAACCCCGGGTTCGGGGACCTGCAACCATGGCCGCCCGACCTATATCGAACTGAAGCTCGCAGACATCGAGAGACTGTTCGGCCGTCGCTGAACGCGGATTGCGATTGTCCCTGTCGCAATCGCCTTGGACTTACCGCGAAGAGCCACTACTGTTTGACTTGGAAAAAACCGCCCGGAGGAGAGAACGACAATGGCGACCTACACATGCGAAGTCTGCGGAATGAGTGTCAACGCCACCTGTGCCAAATGCGACGCGCCCCTTGTCAACGACACGCTGTCGCTTCCCGACGGAAAACAGGTTCAGATTTCGAAATGCCCGAACGGCCACGGCAAGATCAAGTCCCCCCTGTGCTGCGGCCAGGACATGACCTGTACGGCCGCGTGAAGTTGATCGTGGCGTGCGCTTGACGGCGCAGCCATTCTGTGGCCGTAACAACCAGCAGAGCCGATTGCAGGAATGTCCGTAAATGAACCGCTTTGAAGGTCCCGGAGCGCGGGAGGCCAAGATCCGTTATCTCGACGGCGATTTCCAGGTGATCTCGCCGGGCACGTTCGTGCGCTGCGCGGTCACGGGCGAGGCGATCGCGATCGAGGATCTGAAATATTGGAGCGTTGCGCGCCAGGAACCCTATGCCGATGCCGACGTGTCGCTGAAGCGCGAACTGGAAATGAATCCGAACCTGCGCCGTCGCTAGATACCCGAGCGACGCTCGCGGAATCGCGATAGCGTCTGCGCGATGATGCGTTCGGGAACGGTGGTGGGCTCGAACTCCATCTCGATGTCGAGCACATGCGCCTTTTCGAGCATCTCGGCGGCGATCTTCGATCCGTTGCGCAACCGCGCGGCATCCTTGGCCGTGGTCGCGATCTCCAGTGACGAGGCCGACGCGGTATCCATCATCTCGGTCAGGTCGTCGTCGCTGTAGAGAAAATGGTCACCGAAACTGCGGGCGATCGAAACCCACCCGCCGGCCTGCTCCAGCGAGTCGTAGAATTTCTCCGGATCTCCGATTCCGGCAAATGCCAGAAACCCCTTGCCGGCGAAATGATCCTTGTTGACCGGCCTTGTCCGCGCATGATGGACCGGCTTTGCCGCGCGCGCCGCCCGGCGGACGATCAGGTCGCCGCCATCGCCCTCGCCGACGATCAGGACTGCGTCCGCGTGGCGAAGCTGGTCGACCAGCGGCGCGCGCATCGGCCCGCCGGGTATGACGTGGCCGTTGCCGATCCCGCGCCGGCCGTCCACGACGATCAACGCGTGGTCGATGGCAATGCGGGCGCTTTGAAAACCGTCGTCCATGATCAGGAAATCGCAGCCCTTTTCGGCGAGCAGGGCAGCCCCGGCGGCCCTGTCGGGCGAGACGGCGACCGGCGCATGGGCGGCCAGCAGCAGCGGTTCGTCGCCGACATGGCGCGCGGTGTCACTGTCCGGGTCGACGAGAACGGGATGCCCCATCGAGCCGCCATAGCCGCGCGACAGGAAGCCGGGCTTGCGGCCGGCCTCGACGGCCGCGGCGGCCATCGAGATCGCCACCGGCGTCTTGCCGGCGCCACCCACGGTCAGGTTGCCGATGCACAGGACCGGCAGCGGAACGGGCGTGCGCCTGGCATGGTCGATCCGGTGGCGCGCAACGCGGCCGTAAACATGCGAGATCGGCCAAAGCGCCCAGGCGCGCCAGTCGGCCTTTTCCCACCAGAAGGGCGGCGCCTCGCTCATGGCCTAGCCAGCCTTTGCCGAGCGCAGCAGTCGCGATTCCACGACCAGCGGATTGATGAACGGCTCCAGCGCGGTGATGGTGTGTTCGAGAGCGCCGCGCATATCGGCGACGGTATCCGCGGCTTGGCTGATCATCTTGGCGCGCATCTCCGGATTGGTCAGCAGATAGTTGACCGCTCCGGCCAGCATGTCGCGGTCGCGCACCAGCTTCGCGCCACCTCTCTTGATCAGCGCCTGATAGCTTTCGCGGAAATTCTGCACGTTCTTGCCGGACAGGATGGCGGTTCCAAGCATGGCCGGCTCGAGCGGGTTCTGGCCGCCTTCCCCGGTTAGCGACTTGCCGACGAAGGCGATCTCGGTCAGGCGAAGATACAGGCCCATCTCGCCCATCGTGTCGCCAAGCAGGATGTCGGTCTCCGGCAAGATGACATCGCCGTGGCTGCGCCGCGCCACCTTGAGCCCCATCGCCGTCATCTTCTCGGCCAGTCCGGCCGCCCGGTCCGAGTGGCGCGGCACGATGATCGTCAGCAGGTTCTTGTGGCGGGCCTTCAGGAGCTTGTGCGCCTCCATGGCGATCAGCTCTTCGCCCTCATGCGTCGACACCGCCGCCCAGGTCCTGCGGTTGCCGATTTGCGCGGTCACGGATTTCAGGGCGCTTTCATCGACCGGCAACGGATCGGTATCGACCTTCAGGTTCCCGGTCACGATGACCGGCCGGGCGCCGAGCGCGCGGAAGCGTTCGGCGTTGACGTCCGACTGGGCCATGACCAGCGAAAGGTTTTCCATCAGCGCTTCGGCGAGATAGGAACGCTTTTCCCACGCTCGGAACGAGCGTTCGGAAAGCCGGCCGTTGACGATCACCTGCGGAACGCGGCGCACGCCGAGTTCGAGGATGGTCATCGGCCATATTTCGGATTCCGCGATGATCGCCAGGTCCGGTTTCCAGTGATTGAGGAACCGGCTGACCGCGGGTTTCAGATCGAGCGGCACGTACTGGTGAATCGCCTTGCCGCCCAGCCGTTCGCCGGCGATCTGCGCCGACGTGACCGTGCCCGTTGTCAGCACCACCTGGATGCCGAGATTGACTATATATTCGGCGAGCGGCGTGATCGCCGTCATCTCGCCCACGCTGGCGGCATGAATCCAGATCAGCGGCCCGTCCCGGCGCGCGACGCGGGTGATGCCGTAACGCTCGCGCCGCCGATGGCGGTCTTCCTTGCCCTTGGCCGCGCGCCAGGCGACGTAGGTCCCGATGAACGGATAAGCGGCGGCGCCAAGCCACCGGTATGTCCGCAACATCGAGCGTGCCCAGCGTTCGCTCATTTTACACCATCGACCAGACCGTAGGCCGTTTCGGTGGCCGCGTTGAGCGCAATGGTGATTTCGCGACGCTTCTGTTCCATCATCGCTTCATCGGCATTCGACGGGACGTCGATCGGGTCGCCGACCGTAAGCGCGGCGCGACCGAACGGCAGCGGGATGGTCGTCTTGTCCCACGTCTTTTCCAGAACCTTGCGCCGCGATGTCGCGTAGGCGACGGGGATCACCGGCTTGCCCGAGATCTTGGCCAGCGTCACCACGCCGATTCCGGCCTCACGCGGCGTTCCGTGCGGGATGTCGGCGATCATCGTCGCCCATTGGCCGGCGTCCAGCGCGCGCTTGAGTTCCACCAGGGCCCGCGCGCCGCCCTTGCTCAGGTTGTGACCATCGCCGCGGCCGCCCGATCCGCGCGCCGTGTTGACGCCGACCAGGGCGAGCACGCGGGCGTTCAGTTCGGCATCGGCGCTGCGCGAGATCATCGCCGTCAATTCCATTTCCGGCAGCTTGATACACGGCATCATCAGGTGCTGGCCGTGCCACAAGGCGACGATGCCGGGGCCCAGCCTGTTGGCCATTTCCCGCCGGTCCGGCGAACCGGCCACAAAGGGATTGGTCGCGAACGTGAATTTCAGGCCGCCGTAGATCGCCCGCGCCAGAACCGCCTGGGCAAGGTCGGAGCGCGCAAGCGGCCCCCTGATCGAACGCCACGCGCGTTTAATCGGGCCGTTTCTCTTCTTGCGCGGCATTGCCGCTCTCCTGTCCGCGCGATCGCCGGTCTGATCTGCAGGGATCGTCAAGACTTGACGTCCGGTTCCAGCAGACGATGCAGGTGCACGACGAAATAGCGCATATGGGCATTGTCCACGGTCTGCTGCGCCTTGGCGCGCCAGGCCGCTTTTGCCGACGCGAAATCAGGGAAGATGCCGACGATGTCGAGCTCGTTGAGATCGCGGAAAGTGTTGCTGTCGAGCGAGCTCAGTTCGCCCCCGAAAACGAGATGAAGCAGCTGCTTGTTTTCAGATGTTTCGGTCATGGTTTCATTCTGTTCGGTAGGATCGTTGCGAGCGTGCATAGAGCACATCTCTTGTGTTTTGGAAACAGCATCCAGACTACGTTTAATCGCGCATTTTAGCCATTGCGGCGGAAAGTTCCCTCAGCAGCGGCCCGCTTCCCGCGAGCAGTTTGCCGTGACGTGGATCCCGCCCGGCGAATGGCGGAGTTCGCCCGGTTTCGTCAAGCAGATGTCCGCCGGCTTCGCGCAGGATGACCTCGGCGGCGGCAATATCCCAATCGTGGCTGTGCGGCTTGACGAATGTCGCGTCAAGACGGCCTGCGGCGACCATCGCCAGCCGGTAGGCGAGCGACGGGATATGTGGCGTGGCGGCGACCCGTCTGCGCAGATCGGCGGGGAGTTGGGTGAGCATAGGCTTGGGTCCGCCGACCAGCACCTCGTCGCCCGCCTGCCCGACATTGATCCGGTCGCCGTTCAGCCGGGCGCCGGCGCCGAGGCTGCCGGTGAACACCTCGCTGCGGGCGGGCGCGTCGAGCACGCCGACCATCGGGATGCCGGCTTCGACAACGGCCACCGAAATGCACCAGCAGTCGCCGCCATTGATGAACGCGCGCGTTCCGTCGATCGGGTCGACCACGAATGTCCGCCGGGCCTTGAGGCGAAAGTCGGAATCCGCCGTTTCCTCGGACAGCCAGCCATAGTTCGGCCGCGCGGCCAGCAGGGCGCCGCGCAGAAAATCGTCGACCGCGATATCGGCTTCGCTGACCGGAGATTCGCCGGCCTTCATCCACACGTCCGGCTTTTGCCGGAAATAGCGCATCGCCACCGTTCCCGCTTCGCGCGCCACGGCGGTGACGAGTTCAAGATCGGCAAGCAGGTCGGCGTGGTCCGGTTCAGTCGCCGGCAAGCGTCATACCCTCCACAAGCAAGGTCGGTGCGGCAGATCCGAAGTCGCGATCGAGATCGTTCGCGGGCACCATGTTCATGAACATGTCTTTCAGGTTTGCGGCGATGGTGACCTCGGACACCGGCCAGGCGAGCTCGCCGTTCTCGATCCAGAAGCCCGACGCCCCGCGCGAGAAGTCACCGGTCACCATGTTGACGCCGTGGCCGATCATGTCTGTCACGTAGAACCCGGATTTAAGCCCGGCAATCATCTCTTCCGGAGAGATCGTCCCGGGCTCGATCGCTAGGTTGGTCGAAGACGGATTGACGGAGGAGGCCGCACGAGCGCCGCGGCCATTCGTCTTGAGGCCGAGTTCGTCGGCCGTGCCGGTCGACAGGAACCAGTGCCTGAGCACGCCGTTCTCGATCATCGTCAGCGGTTCGCCGCGCACGCCTTCGCCGTCGAACGGGCGGGATGAAGCGCCGCGCCGGCGAAGCGGGTCGTCGGTCAGTGTGATGTTGCTGGCGGCAACCTGTTCGCCCATCCGGTCGCGCCAGAACGACGTCTTGCGCGCAACCGATGCGCCGTTGATCGCCCCGCCCATCGTGCCGGCAAGGCCGCGCGCCACGCGCGGATCGAAGATGACCGTGACCGGGCCGGTTTTGGCTTTCCTGGCGCCCAGGCGCTTGACGGTGCGTTCCCCGGCCTCGGTTCCGATATCGCCGGCGGGGCGCAGGTCGCCGAAATGCGGCTTGGACGACCATGCGTAGTCCCGCTCCATGGCCGTTCCCTCGCCGGCGAGCACCGACACGGAGCGCGAAAACCGCGAGGCGCGATAGCTGCCGGTGAAGCCGTGCGATGTGGCAAGCACGAGCCCTCCAAATCCCGCGCTCGCTCCGGCGCCGTTCGAATTGGTCACGCCTTTGACCGCCAGGGCGGCCTCCTCCATGGCCAGCGCGGCTTCGGTCAGCGCCGCGGCATCGAGTTCGGTTGCGTCAAACAGGTCCAGATCGACAATTTCGGTCGCCAGGCGGTCGGGATCGGCGAGGCGGCTGAAGGGATCTTCCGGAGACACCCGCGCCATGGCAACGGCCCGCTCGGCGAGCGCCGCGACGTCGAACCCGGTGGTGCCCGAAACGCTGGCCACGCGCTTGCCGACGAAGACCCTGAGCGACACGTCGTCGCTTTGTGCCGACTCGGTGTTTTCGACCTTTCCGAGGCGGACCGACACCGATGTTGCAGCCGACCGCATGACGACGGCATCGGCGGCATCGGCGCCAGCGCCGATCGCGGCCTTGACCAGTTCTTCGACCTTGCCGGTCAGGGATTCCGTCGTACGGCCGTCAGGCATGATGGTATTTCCGGTTTTGGTAATTCGGGAGCCAAGTCTTGGCATGGCGAGCGTTATGCATCATCTATTGGTATGACGGTCAATGTTCAATGGTGGCCATAACCAGGGTGGCGGCTGGCGCCGCCCGCATTCTTTGAAATCGGGATCATGGCAGTAGAACAGGCGGCCTCCTACTACACCGAAGCCCTCGTCCTGCTCGGCGCCGCAGTCATCGCTGCGCCGCTTTTCAAGCGGATCGGTCTCGGTACGGTCCTGGGTTATCTTGCCGCCGGGATCGTGATCGGTCCTGTCGCCCGGTTCATCACTGACAGCGAGGAAATCCTGCAGGTTGCCGAACTGGGCGTTGTTTTTCTGCTGTTCATCATCGGGCTGGAGCTCAAGCCGTCGCGCCTGTGGTCCATGCAGCACGAGATCTTCGGTCTCGGCTTGGCACAGGTGGCGGTCAGCGGCATTGCGCTTTGCGCATTGTTGATGTCGTTCACCGAGCTCGGTTTCAGCAGTTCGCTGGTCGCCGGGTTCGCCCTCGCGCTGTCGTCGACGGCCTTTGCGCTGCAATTGCTGGAGGACGCAGGGGGAACCAACCGGCGGTACGGGCAAACCGCGTTCTCGATCCTCCTGTTTCAGGACCTGGCCATCGTGCCGCTCCTGGCGCTGGTGGCATTTCTGGCGCCATCGACAGCCGGCGATCAGGGGAGCGTCTGGATGGCCGTTGCGATCGCCGTCGTCGCGGTGGTGGCGCTGGTGCTGGCGGGCATGTACCTGCTGAATCCGGTTTTCCGCATCATCGGCAATACCGGCGCCCGCGAGGTGATGATCGCCGCCGCGTTGCTGATCGTCATCGGTGCCGGGGTGCTTCTGCAATCGGCGGGCCTTTCGATGGCGATGGGCGCCTTCATCGCCGGCGTGCTGCTTGCCGAATCGAGCTACCGGCACGAACTCGAGGCCGATATCGAGCCGTTTCGCGGAATCCTGCTGGGTCTGTTCTTCATAGCCGTCGGCCTGTCCGTCGATCTCGCCGTCATTTGGCGCAGCATCGCCCTGGTGCTCGCCGGCGCGATGCTGCTGATGGTGATCAAGGCGACCGTCATCTACGTGCTGACACGGCTGTTCGGATCTGAGCACCATAACTCTGTTCGCATCGCGTTGCTGATTCCCCAGGGCGGCGAATTCGGGTTCGTGCTGTTCTCGGCCGCCGCCGCAAGTGGCTTGTTCGATACCGAAACCGCCTCGGTCCTTGTCGCCATTGTCACGCTGTCGATGGCGTTGACGCCGTTTGCGGTCAAGCTGGAGCCGCTGCTCGTCCGGGCCGTGGAGGACGAGCAGATGGACGAGGATTTCGCCGGCGCGGGCGCCGATGTGCTGATGATCGGGTTCTCGCGCTTCGGCCAGATCGCGTCGCAGATGCTGCTGTCGGGCGGCAGCGACGTGACCATCATCGATCATTCCGCCGAACGCGTGCGCTCGGCGCAGAAATTCGGCTTCCGCATCTATTTCGGCGACGGTACCCGCAAGGATGTGCTCGAGGCCGCCGGCGTCAGGAGAGCCAAGATCGTGGCGGTGTGCACGAATGTCAGGGAGACCACGGACAAGATCGTCAACCTGATCCAGTCGGAATATCCGGAAGCCCGTATCTTCGCGCGCGCCTATGACCGGCCCCACACGCTCTCCCTTCGCGCGCGCGGCGTCAGCTACGAAGTGCGCGAGACCTTCGAGTCTGGACTGTTGTTCGGCCGCAAGACGTTGGAGGCTTTGGGCATGGACGAACAGATGGCCCGCGCGATTTCCGAAGACGTGCGCAGGCGCGACGAGGAACGTTTGGCCATTCAGCAGGTCGAGGGTATTTATGCCGGCAGCGACAAGGTTCACACCAGGCCGGTCACGCCGGAACCGTTGATCAAGCCGCAACGGGAAGGGCGCGTTCTCGACACTCGGGAAAGTGCGGCGCAAGAGGCCGAAACCTGACCGGCCTCACGCCGCAGCAAAGAAAGACGATCATGACCCCGTTTCACCTGGCCTTTCCGGTCCGCGATCTCGACGAAACCCGGGCCTTCTACATAGCCGTGCTTGGCTGCACGCCCGGCAGGTCGTCGGACAGCTGGACCGATTTCAGCCTGTACGGCCACCAGATGTCGGCGCATCTGCGCCCGGATGCAGGGCCGGCGGACAACAGCGGCTCGGTCGACGGCAAATCGGTTCCGATTCCCCATTTCGGCGTCGTGCTTGCGATGGACGACTGGCGGGCGCTGGCCGCCCGGCTGGACGCGGCGGACGGGATCGACTGGATCCTGCGGCCGCAGGTGCGCTTTGCCGGCCAGCCCGGCGAGCAGGCCACGCTGTTCATCCGCGATCCGTCCGGCAATGCGCTGGAATTCAAGGGATTTTCCGATCTTGGCCAGGTGTTTGCGTCGTGAGCGACCGGAACCAGCAGTCTGATGGCCAACAAGCCGTCTTCGTGACCGGCCCGACCATGCGCCATGTGGTGGTCATGACCGTCACAGGGTCGGTCGGCCTTGTCGCGATCTTTGCCGTCGATGCGCTCAACCTGTTCTACATCTCGCTGCTCGGCGTCCATGAACTGGCCGCCGCGGTCGGCTTTGCCGGCACGCTCATGTTCTTCACCCTCTCCGTCTCGATCGGCCTGACGATCGCGACGTCGGCGCTGACCGCCCGGGCGCTTGGCCGCGGCAGCCGCGACGACGCGGCGCGCATGGGCGGCGCCTCGATGGTGCTCATGGGCGCTGTCAGCCTGACCCTGACGGTTCTGATCTGGCCGTTCATCAATCCCCTGCTGGCGCTGCTGGGAGCGGAAGGCGAGACCCTGGCATTGGCGACCCGCTTCCTGCGCATCGTCATCCCGTCAATCCCGATCATTGCCCTTGGCATGTGCGCCTCGGGCATCTTGCGCGGAGCCGGCGATGCCCGGCGGGCAATGTATATCACGCTGGCGGGCGGCGTGGCCGCCGCCATACTGGATCCGCTGCTGATTTTCGGCTTCGGCCTTGGGCTCGACGGCGCGGCCATATCCACCGTCCTTTCGCGGTTCTTCCTACTGTTCGCGGGTCTCTATGGCGCGCGCACCGTCCACCAGTTGATGCGAATGCCGAACCTGTCCGGCTTGCGCGCCTGCGCCCGCCCGTTTTTCGCGATCGGTATTCCGGCGGTCCTGACCCAGATCGCCACCCCGGTCGGGAATGCGTACGTCACCGCGCAGATCGCCTCGTTCGGAGACGACGCGGTGGCCGGCTGGGCGATTGTGGGACGCATCATGCCGGTCGCCTTCGGAGTGATTTTCGCACTTTCGGGCGCCGTCGGCCCGATCCTCGGCCAGAACTTCGGTGCGCGGCGTTTTGAACGGCTGACTTCCACAATGCGCGATTCGCTCGTATTTACGCTGCTCTATGTCTGCGCGGTGTGGGGCCTGTTGGCGGTATTCCGGCACGGCATCGCCGACCTGTTCAATGCCGAAGGCGAGACCCGCGAACTGATCGAGTTCTTCTGCCTGGTCGTGGCCGGATCGTTCCTGTTTAACGGCGCGTTGTTCGTGGCCAATGCCGCGTTCAACAATCTCGGCTACCCGACCCTGTCCACCATGTTCAACTGGGGCCGTTCGACGCTCGGCGTCATCCCGTTCGTCTGGATCGGCGCGGCCTGGTATGGTCCGCAGGGCGCCCTGGGCGGCTGGGGCCTCGGCGCAATCATATTCGGCGTCGCCGCGATCATCACCTGCTTCCGCGTTATCAGGAAGATCGCCGATCGCGAGCCGCCGGACGACGGATTTGCGCTGGCGCCGCCGCCTGCCGCCCAGTCGCCCTTCTCGAGCGGCAAGGCGTCGACCGCTTCATGAAACCTCCGCGGTGAGTTGCGGCAGGGCCTTCTCGATCTTGCTGCGCAGTTCCGTGCGGACCGGAGCGGTCGCGTCGAGCACTTGCTCGATCTTGAGAAAATCGAGCACGCGGAACTTCGACACCGGCGGACGCAGCAGGATCGTCGGCGGGTGGGCCCGCAGCTTCATCGCGATGATCGACTGCATCATCAATTGCGTGGCCCCGAACATCAGGTCGACGGCCGATGGCGCCTTGCCATCGATTTCCTGCGGTGCGCCGACGACGTCCACCGCGATGATCAGATCGACCGATTTTCCGAAAATATCGAACGGCACGGGATTGTAGATGCCGCCGTCGATCAGGGTCAGCCCCTCGCGCTTGACGGGCCGGAAAATAGCGGGGATGGCAGCGGACGCGCCGATCGCCGAGACCAGGTCGCCCTTGTCGAAGACATGCAGCTTATGGCCGAAATAATCCGTTGCCGTTACCTGGAGCGGAATCTCCAGGTCGGAAAAGTCGTGCGGGAAATGATCGGGCATGAATGCCTTGACGATCTTCTCCACATTGAACTGCGACACGCGGAAACCGCCAGATACCAGGTCGTTCAATCGCGAGGGCCGGGCCCGCCAGAGCCGCGCGACCGCCTGCGACCGGTCCGACAGGACGGACATGGCGTGCTCGCGGATTTCGTCGCCGGACATGCCGGACGCCATGGCCGCGCCCATGATCGCGCCGATCGACGATCCGGAGATCGCGGTCGGGCGGATGCCAAGCGCGTCGAGTTCCTGGATCACGTGAATATGCGCCAGCCCCCGGGCGCCGCCGCCGCCGAATGCGACGCCGATTCTCGGCAGGTCTGTCCGCGGTTCACGCCGGGCCGGCGCCGCGGGCGGTTTCGCCCCGGTCTCGGTCTTTCGCCCCCGCCCTCGTGCGATCATCCCTTGACCTCTCCGGTTCCTTCGCCGTCGCCGGGTCCGACTACCATTACGCTGGGATTGACCGACAGAAGCGCGCGCGCCTGTTGGCGTACCTCGTCGAGCGTCACCGCATTGATCAGGGCTTCGCGCCGGTCGATATAGTCGATACCGAGATCCTCCATCTGGATGCCGAGCAGGGTGGACGCGATTGCGCTCGAACTGTCGAGATTGGAAATCGCATAGGCGCCGATGATGTAGCTCTTGGCGTCTGCCAGCTCCACGGCATCGGGGCCGTCGCTCGCCATGTTGGCGATCACGTCGTGGATCACGGTAATCGTGTCGTCGGCTCGGTCGGCCTGGGTCGACGTGCTGACAAAAAGGCCCGCCGAGTGGTCGCGCGAGACCAGATAGGACCCGATACTGTAGACGAGTCCCCGTTTTTCGCGCACTTCGTCAAACAGGCGCGAGGAGAACGTGCCGCCGCCGAGAATGTGGTTCATCACATAGGCTGCGAAGAACTCCGGCGCCTTGCGCTGAACGCCGGGAAACACCATGCGGATCGACGTCTGGGGCACGTCGAAGGCGATGCGCCGCGTTTCGCCGATTTTGGGTGTGATATCGCCGACCGGGGCAAGCACGGCCTTTTCGGGCAGCGCGCCGAACACCTTGTCCAGGATTGGCTTCAGCGTCTCGGCATCGATCGCGCCGACAACCGCGACATGCAGGTTGCTTCGGGCGAAAAGCGCCTTGTGGGCGGCGCGCAGGTCGGCCGGCGTGACCGCGAGAACGGACTGCTCGGTTCCCTCTGTGTCGCGCCCGTAGGGATGATCGCCGTAGATCGTCTGTCTCCAGATCTTGTTTGCGATCTGTGCGGGGTCGCGCTCCTCTGCATTGATCGAGCTGATGATCTGCGCCCGAATGCGATCGACCGGGCCGGCATCGAAACGCGGTTCGTTGACGGCGAGCCGGAGCAGGTCGAACGCGTCATCCTTGCTGTCCGCGAGCATGCGCATCGAGCCTTCCATGGAATCCCGGTTTGCGGAAAACCCCATTTCGGCGCCGACATCGTCGAGCTTCTCCTGGAAGGCTTCGCTGTCCAGCGCACCGGCTCCCTCGTCGAAAAGGCCGGTCATGAGATTGGCCAGGCCTTCCTTGCCGGCGGGGTCCTGCGAACTGCCGCCGGTAAATGCGAAGCGGATCGCGACAATGGGAACCGAATAGTCTTCCACCAGCCAGGAGGTCACGCCCCCTTGCGAGGTGACGGACTGGATCTCCATCTTGGCCGCCGCCGGGCTGATCAGAATGAAGAAGGATGACACGAGGGCAAGCGCCGGCATGAGGCGCAATCCGGTGCGTTGTGCGAAGGTCCGGTTCGTCATCTGACAGCTTCCCCGTTGGCGTTTGTCTCGGGCAGGAGGTAACCCGTGACGACATGATCCAGTGACAGGTATTTGCGTGCAACCGCCTGAACGGCATCCGGCTTGACCGCGCGGATGCGGTCAGGCCATTGCTCGATGTCCTCGATCGTTCCGCCGGATGCGAGCGTCGAGCCGTACAGGCGCGCCATCCCGGACTGGTTGTCGCGCGCGAAGATGAGGCTTTTCAGGAATCGGCGCTTGGCTTTCTCGAGCTCATCAGCCGTGACTCCCTGCGCGGCGATGCGGGCGATCTGCGCGCGGGAGGCCTGTTCCACCGCATCGAGCGAGGCATCGCCGCGCGGAGCCCCATAGACGGCGAACTGGGTATCGTCATGGGAGGTGCCCTGATACCAGGCGCCCGCAGAGGCCGCGATACCGGTCCGGACGACCAGTTCCTGGTAGAGACGGCTGCGTGTGCCGCCGCCCAGAATCTCGGAAAGCAGGTCGATCGCCTCGGCCTCGCCAGGCGCGGCCGTACGGTAGGATGGAACGATCCACGCCATCTGGAAGCTCGGTACCGTGACTCTCGGATCTTTCAGCGTCACGGTCCGGCTGGTATCGTGCACCGGTTCCTGAGGGCGGTTGCGCGGCGGCAGGTCGGGTCCGCGCGGCACCTTGCCGTATGTCTCCTCCGCCAGCTTGCGCACCTGGTCCGCGGTCACGTCGCCGGCGACCACGAGGATCGCGTTGTTGGGCGCATAGTAGCGCGTGTAGAACGCGGTTGCGTCGGCGCGGTTCAGTTGCTTGATCTCGCGCATCCAGCCGATGACCGGGATGCGGTAGGGATGGTTCTGGTAAAGCGTCGCGTCGAACTCTTCGCTTAAAAGCGAGTTGGGATCGTTGTCGACGCGCGAACTGCGCTCCTCGATGATGACGTCGCGCTCCGGGCCGATCACGTCGTCGGTCAGCACCAGGTTGTGCATGCGATCGGCCTCGAACGCCATCATGGTGCCCAGCGCATCCGGCGAGACCTTCTGGTAGAATGCCGTGTAGTCGTCGGTGGTGAAGGCGTTCTCCTCGCCGCCGATTTCCGCGACTGCCCGCGAGAATTCGCCGGCGGTGTGGTTGGACGTTCCCTTGAACATCAGGTGTTCGAAGAAATGGGCGATCCCGGATTTGCCCGGCGGCTCGTCGGCGCTGCCGACCTTGTACCAGACCATGTGGGTGACGACCGGGGCGCGATGGTCGGGTATCACGACGACCTGGAGGCCGTTGTCGAGGAGGAAACTCGTAACCTTCGCGCCCGCTTGGGCGTCTTCGCGGGCCGAAAGGTGGGCCGGCATGAAGAACAATGCCAGAAGCACGGCGAGCATCGCTTGGAAATAAGGGCGCCGAACTCCATGTGCGATCATTCGTGTGGATTCCTTTTGGCTCTTCGGGTGGGAAAGACTATAGGGCGGGGGCCGCGCGGCGGAAACCGCGTTCGGACCAAATATCCCGATTCGGGCGCCATCGTGGCGGACGCCGTATTTCAGGCGGCGGCATGCCTGAGGAAGCGCATCACGGTGTCGCCCCAGCGGCGCTCGTCTTCCAGCGCGAATCCGGGTCCGGGATCGAACGTTGCCGCAGCGGATTCCTCGATAACGCACAAGGCGCCGGACTTCAGCCATCCACCGGTGCGGGCGGCTTGCAGGGCGTGTTCGCCGAGCATCTTGCCGTAGGGCGGATCAGCCAGAAGGAGATCGAATGGCGCCATTGTTCCGATGTCGCCCAGCCGCGTGGCGTCGCGGCGAAAGATGCGTGCCCGGCCCTGAAGGCCGAGCGCTTCGATGTTGGTCCGTAGCAATCCGCGCCCTTCGGTGGATTGTTCCACGAACAGGCCAAACGCCGCGCCGCGTGACAGGGCCTCGAGCCCGAGCGCCCCGGTGCCAGCAAACAGGTCGAGCACCCGCGTATTGTCGAGAACGTCGCCGTAGCCATGGCCGAGGATGTTGAACAGAGCTTCGCGCGTCCTGTCCGTCGTCGGGCGGATGGCATCCGACCTGGGTCCGGCGAGCACCCGCCCGCGCAAAGCACCGCCAACGATTCGCATCGGTTAACGGCCTTTCGGCCGGTCGCCCCGGCCGCCGCTGCGAGGGCTGTTGGTGCGTGGTTTGTGCGGCCCGGGATTGCCCCTCGTGCCGTCGCCACCCGATCGCCGGCCCGAAGGCTTGGCCGGCCTCGAACCCGCGCCGGCTTCGCGTTGCGGCCGGTCCTCGCTGCGTTCGGATCCCGGCTTGCGCCCGCGCGGCCGGTCGGTTTCGCCGGCAGCCTTGCGCGCGGCGGCCTTCGCTGCTTTTTCGGCCTGAAGCGGTCCCTTGGGCTTGGCGCCGGGCGCAATCCAAACATGGGCTGCGCCTGGCTGGCGCTGTTTCTTGTCGCCGGTTGCGTCCTTGGCGCCGCGCGACTTGCCGCCCCTGGCCGGATAGGGGCGCCCGCCCGCCTCGGCTGTATCGCCATCGCTCCTGGCGCCGTGCCGTGGCGATCGGGTTTCGATCCTCGAAAGGGCATCGGTGCGCCGTTCGGAGGCATCGCGCTTGCGGTTTTGCATCTTGCCGGCGGATTGCGGCTCGTCTTCTCTGGTCAGCGGGGCATTGGAAAGCGGATTGATGACGGGCGCGTCGAAATCGGCTCCGGCTTCCTCGATCAACCGGTCGCCGAGCTGATCGCGCAGGGTACGGCCCCGCAACTCGCGAACGGCACCGACTTCGAGATCGCCGACCTGGAACGGCCCGTAGGAAACGCGGATCAGGCGGGTCACGTCGAGGCCGAGCGCGCCGAGCACGTTCTTGACTTCACGGTTCTTGCCTTCGCGCAATGCGAGCGTCAGCCAGGCATTGGAGCCCTGCTCGCGGTCGAGCGAAGCCTCGATCGCCCCGTAGAGCACGCCATCGACCGCGATGCCGTTCTTAAGGTCGTCGAGCGCTGCCGTGTCGACCTTGCCGTGTACGCGCACGCGATAGCGCCTGAGCCATCCCGTGGACGGCAGTTCGAGCACCCGGGCCAGCCCACCGTCATTGGTCAGCAGCAGAAGCCCTTCGGTGTTGATGTCGAGCCGGCCGATAGTGATGACGCGCGGCAGATCCTGCGGCAACACGTCGAAAACCGTGCGCCGGCCCTCGGGGTCGCGATTTGTCGTTACCACGCCGGCCGGCTTGTTGAACAGCCAAAGGCGGGTGCGTTCGATTTGCGCAATCGGCTTGCCGTCGACGGTGATCTTGTCGCCGGGCGCGACCTTGAAGGCCGGCGTCTCGAGCGTTTCGCCGTTCACGGCGACTCGTCCGGCAATGATCATCGTTTCGGCGGCGCGGCGCGACGCCACGCCGGCCCGGGCAAGATGTTTCGCGATCCGCTCGGTTCCCTCGGCCGCCGGCTTGTCCGGCTGGCTTTCCCGTGGCGCCTTGCGGACAGCCTTGCCGCCAGTGCGGCGCTTGCCGGCGTCGCTGCGGTTTGTCTTGTTCTTGTCGTTCATCTGGTCATTCTCTCGTCTGGCGGCTAACTAACAGGTCCACAGTATGGTTGCGAGCGGAAAACGATGGCGGCAGGTCCGGGGGAAAAATCTGATCCGATGGGCGAGGCGCTGGCCGAGGCGCGGGCCGCCGGGCAGCGCGGAGAAGTGCCGGTTGGCGCCGCGATCGTCCTCGATGGCGCGGTCATCGCGAGCGCGGGGAACCGGACCCGCGAGCTGAACGACCCTACCGCGCATGCCGAAATGCTGGCGATCCGGGCCGCTGCGCATCAACTGGAGGCAGAACGGCTGTCCAATGCCGATCTGTACGTCACCCTGGAGCCATGCTGCATGTGCGCCGGCGCGATATCGTTCGCGCGGCTGAGGCGGGTCTATTTCGGGGCTGAGGACGCCAAGGGGGGCGCGGTGGTCAATGGGGTCCGCTTCTTTTCGGCGCCGACCTGCCATCACACGCCGGAAGTCTATCCGGGCATCGGCGAAAGCGAAGCCGCGAAGCTGCTAAGGGATTTTTTCAGGGAACGGCGCGGATAGCCGGCGCCCGTATCA
This sequence comes from Zhengella sp., assembly GCA_050304175.1. Taxonomy (GTDB): domain Bacteria; phylum Pseudomonadota; class Alphaproteobacteria; order Rhizobiales; family Rhizobiaceae; genus JAIOIW01. The sequence continues at coordinate 20,021 of JBNLDE010000225.1, forward strand.
GATCCAGGGAACGAGATCGCGCCAGCTCGACTTGCCGGACTTCTTGCGCGATTCGGCGCGCAGGCGCCGTTCCTTCTTCGCCTCGGGTTCGCCGAGGTCGCCCACCGGCGCCGAGTCGATCGGGACACGGTATTCGACCGGCGGCTCGCTCAGGAAACGGCGCTTGGTCGGGCTTCCCTGCATCGTCTCCACCTTGCGTTTGCGGTACTCCCTTTGGGATCTTGCCGTCTCAACCGGCTGGTTGAACGCGTAGCCCGGACCTTCGAGCATGGCAGGCGAGGTTATTTTCGGCGCATCGGGATCGGGTTCGCCGTCGCGGATTTCCGGACGGAAATTGGTGTTGTCGCGGTTCTTTGTCGCTTCCGCCCTGAGCCGCGCGCGGCGTTGTTCGGGCGATTCCGGCCACAGCTCGGTGCCCGACGAAGCGGTGACGATGTCGTCCTGCGGCGCCGGCAGCACGTCGGCATCGGTTGTCTTGACCAGTTCGGGACGGGGCTTGTAGTCGATTTGCGGCTTCTTCTTCGGCACAATCGACATCACGCTCGAGACGTCTTCGAGCAGTTGCTTGTCAGACGCAACGCCGGTGCCGTAGGTGGGCGAGCCGCTCAGGCATCCCGACAGCAGCGATCCGCCAGCCAGAACGGCGGAAATCACGCCAAGACGCGCAGCACTTTTCGAACAAAATACAATTCCGCGCAAACCCGTCACTCCTGCGTTGCAAGCGGTCCCGACCGCATGGCCTGCTCGTGTCCCGCCCTCGTGTACCGACAATCAGGCAACAAGATGACGACGGCAGACCGCGCCCTTTTATCCCAATAGAGCCCGCCGGGCAACGACGGCGTGGCCGTCGCGCCCGGCAGCGTTAACATCCGGCCGGTTCACAGCCGCCCCAGCGCCTTCAACTCCTTGAGCGCGGCGGCATCGCGCGCCGAAACGTCGGGAAAGTCCGGGTCCGAGCCCACGTCGTCGGTCACGCGCCACGACCGCGCGCATTTCGTGCCCTTGGCGCGGTCGAAGACAACCGCCACGCCGTTGACTTCGTCGAGCGCAAAGGCGCCGGCAGGCGCTTCCTTGCCCGACAGGGCGATCCCCGACGTGATGCAGATCTCCGCCAGGTCGAGATCGTTGACCGCATCGCGCAGGGCCGAATCGGTGATGTGCACGAAAGGCGCTGCTTCCAGCGACGATCCGATCGTCTTTTCCTTGCGTTCGATCTCCAGCGCGCCGGTGACCACGCGGCGGACCTGGCGCACCTTGCGCCACTTGGCCGCGAGCGCCTTGTCGGCCCATTCGCCCGGCACGGTCGGAAACTGTTCCAGGTGCACCGACGTCGCGTCCTTGTTCAGGTCCAGCCAGGCTTCCTCGGTGGTAAACGGCAGCATCGGCGCCAGCCACTTGACCACACAGTCGAACAGCGTCCGCACGACCTGAAGCGCCGCCTTGCGCCGTTTGCTCGACGGCGCATCGCAGTAGAGCGCGTCCTTGCGGATGTCGAAATAGAACGCCGACAGGTCGATGACCATGAAGTCGACCAGTGCGCGGGCGATCCGCTTGAAGTCGAAACTGTCGTAGCCCTCGCGCACGATCGCGTCGATTTCGGTCAGCCGGTGCAGAATGAAGCGCTCCAGCTCGGGCATGTCGGCGTGGGCGACCTCCTCGCCCTCGTCATGGGCAAGTGTGCCGAGCATCCAGCGGATCGTGTTGCGCATCTTGCGGTAGGCGTCGATATTGGTCTGGATGACGTGCTTGCCGAGCCGCTGGTCCTCCCAGTAGTCGGTCGTCATCACCCACAGGCGCAGGATGTCGGCGCCCGACTGGTTCATCACGTCCTGCGGGAAGACCTGGTTGCCGAGCGATTTCGACATCTTGCGGCCGTCTTCGGCCATGGTGAAGCCGTGGGTGATCACAGTGTCATACGGTGCGCGGCCGCGCGTGCCGCAGCTTTCCAGCAGCGAGGAATGGAACCAGCCGCGATGCTGGTCCGAGCCTTCCAGATAGACATCGGCCGGCCATTTCAGGTCGGGGCGGTCTTCCAGCGTGAAGGCATGGGTGGAACCGGAATCGAACCACACGTCGAGAATGTCGGTCACCTGGTGCCACTTGTCGGCATCGTGGTCATTGCCCAGGAACCGCTCCTTGGCCCCTTGCGCGAACCAGGCGTCGGCGCCCTCGGCCTCGAAAGCCTCGATGATGCGTGCGTTGACCGCCTCGTCCTTCAGCACCTCGCCCTTGTCGTCGGCGAAGACGCAGATCGGCACGCCCCACACCCTCTGGCGCGAAAGCACCCAGTCGGGCCGGTCCTCGATCATCGCGCGCAGGCGCGATTGGCCGGCCGCCGGTACGAAACGCGTTTCGTCGATTGCCTTGAGCGCGCGGGTGCGCAGC
>JBNLDE010000226.1:0-4490 GCA_050304175.1 Zhengella sp.
GATGGTCGAGGTGGAAGTCGATACGCTGCTCGGGCACGTCAGGGTCCTGACGGCGCATACCGGCATCGCCGTCGGCCGGCTTGCGGCGCCGGATCTGGCGCGAAGCCAGGCAATCGGCGCCATCGTCCAGGGCGTCGGATACGCGCTTCACGAGGACCGCGCGCTCGATCCGCGAACCGGCGATGTGCTGACCGCCGGGCTCGAGGACTATCGCATACCGGGCATCGCCGACACGCCGGTGATGGACATCCATTTCGACGAGGGAGGCTTCGACCACGTGCTCGGCGGCGGCGTCGGCATCGGCGAGGTGGCGACCGTCCCGACTGCGGCGGCGATCGCCAACGCGGTCCGCGACGCGATCGGGGTCCGGCCAATGGAAGCTCCGATCCGGCCCGACCGGATCCTGGCGCTGCTCGAACAGGGGAGGGTGGCGTGATGGCGGCTCAACAGCAGACGGAAACCGGACAAGTCGAGTGGCGGACGGCGGGGACGGATGTTTCCGAACGCCGCCGCACCGGCCTCTCCCACGGACCCATCGCCGACCTCGCACCCACCGCGGAGATGCAGGAGATCGTCATGAATGGCGACGGCAGCTGCCGGATCGGCGCGTCGGTCACGATCGAGGCGCTCGGCGCCGACGCGCGCATCGGCGCTGCCTGGCCCGGCATCGCCGCCACAGCCAGCGGCCTGGCGACGCCGCAGATCCGGCACCTCGCCACGCTCGGTGGCAATCTCGCGCAGCGGACGCGGTGCTGGTATTTCCGCAACCCCGATATTGCCTGCCTGAAGAAAGGCGGGTCGGACTGTCCGGCGAGATCGGGCAACCATCTCTACGGCGTTGCCTTCGATCTTGGCCCCTGCGTGGCGCCGCACCCGTCGTCGATGGCGGCCGCGCTGCTCGCCTGTGACGCGACCGTCGCCACGGACCGGCGCCAGGGCCTGACCATCGCGGAGGTGCTCGGCGACGGGACGGACGGCACGTCGGATCACGCTCTGCAGCCAGGCGAGATCATCACCGCCATCGACCTGCCGCCGCCGGTCGAAAACGAGCGCGCCGTCTACAGGCGCGCGATCAGCCGCACATGGGCCGAATGGCCGCTGGTCGAAGTCGTCGCGCGGGCCGTGGTGGCCGACGGCGCGTTCCGGCTGGTCAGGCTGGCGGCTGGCGGCATCGCCCCCGTGCCGTTGCGCCTTGCAGCCGCCGAGTCGGCGGCGCAGGACGCGCCGGCCAATGCCGAGACCATCGCCGCGGCCGCCCGCGCCGCAAGCGAAGGCGCCAGCCCGCTGCCGATGACCGGCTACAAGGTCAGACTTCTCGAAGGGCTTGTGCAGGACCTGCTGGAACGCTGCCTGGAGGCGTAAGGGAGGCCGCGCGATCGCGCCCCTTGCATGTCGATTTCCACCAGTCCGTCCGACCGACTCCCCGTCGGCCGGACGGACGAAACAAGGCGGGATGCCGCAATCACCGGATCTGGCTTGTGCGTCAGGCAAACGGCGCCAAGCCGTTGCCGAACGACCAGTTCTCGCGCTTGGTCTCGACCAGGTTGATGACGATGTCAGCTTTCGGCACGCCGGCGTCGTTGCCGACATTCTCGACAATGGCCCCGTAGAGCGCCTTCTTCTGCTCGACCGTCCGGCCCTCGGCGCAGGTGATCTGGATCATCACAAGATCGGCTGAATGGGCGATACCCAGAAATTCGGGCGGTCCCATCAGTTCGGTCCCGGCCCCGTGCTCGGTCACGACCTGAAAGAAGTCGTCATTCGGGATACCGAATGCGCCAACCAGCGCGCGGTGAACCCCCTGGCTCAGGGCAGCGGGATAGTTCGGTCCGTTGCCGGACGGATGAAAGATGCGGACGAAGGGCATTTGGATCTCCTATTACCTTGCAAAATGCAATACGTGATTGGTAGCGGTACGTATTGCAAAATGCAAGTCAATTGCATACGGTCGCGAAATGAAATCCGAATCCAGAAAACGTACGTCCGGCTGCCCGATCGCCTACGGGCTCGACATCTTCGGGGATCGCTGGAGCCTGCTGATCATCCGCGAGATCATGTTGCGGGGCAAACGCACCTACAGCGAGTTCCTGCAGGCCGAGGAGGGAATAGCCACGAACATCCTCATCGACCGGCTCAAGCATCTCGAAGCCGAGGGAATCGTGGAGAAAAGCCGTGATCCGGACAATCGCCGCAGCTTCATCTACAGCCTGACCCGCAAGGGGCGCGACCTGGCCCCGGTCATACTCGAGATCGTGATCTGGAGCGGCGCGCATGACGACCGGCCAAACGCCAGGCACGAGGTCCTGGACAAGATCCGGCGTGACCGCGAGGGGTTCGAAGCGCAATTGCGCGCGGGTCGGGACTAGGCTGGTTCAATACCCGGTCTGCGAGCCAATCGGCCCGCCGCGCCCGTCGGGCCGACGCCGATATCCGCGTTTCACAAATCGATCACCACCACGCCGTCCGGTTCGGCCGCGCGCGACTGGCACAGGATGATCGCGGTTTCGCGCTGCTTTTTCGACAGCACGAAATCGCGGTGTTCGACGTCGCCGGACACCAGCCCGCACTGACAGACCCCGCACAGCCCGTCGGAACACTTGATGTCGACCGGATAGCCGTTTTCGACCAGCACGTCGGCGGCCGTCCTGTCTGCCGGGACAAGCAGTTCCCGTCCCGAACGGGCGAGCTTGAGGACGAAAGGGTGGTTCTCGTAGTCGGGCGTTTCGGGCACCGAGAAATATTCCAGGTGCCGTGCCTCTTCGGGGAAGCCCTGCCGTTCGGCCGCCTCGATCACCCCGTTCATGTAGCGGTCCGGCCCGCAGGTATAGACGTGCCAGCCCTCCCTGTATCCCGACAGCACCTGGTCCAGGTCGGCGCGCGTGCCTTCCGCGGTGATGTGCAGATGCACGCGGTCCTTCCAGGCAAATGAGGCCAGGTCGTCCAGATAGCCCGCGCTATCGCGCGATTTCGCCGAATAGTGCAGCTCGAAATCGGCGCCGATGGCGTGCAGCCGGTGCGCCATCGCGATCATCGGCGTGACGCCGATACCGCCGCCCATCAGCAAGGTCCTGGTCGCGGTCTCGTCGAGCGGGAAGTGGTTGATCGGCCTCGAAACGAACACCTTGCGGCCTTCGCTGAAGATGCGGTGCAGCAGCTTCGATCCGCCGCGCCCCTCGTCCTCGCGCAACACGCCGATCTGGTATTTGCTCCGGTCTGCCGGGTCGCCCGACATCGAGTATTGCCGCAGGAATTCGGGCGCCACCACCACGTCGAGATGCGCGCCGGCCTCCCAGGCCGGCAGCTGGGTCCCGTCGAGTGGCTTGAACTCGTACTTGGAGACATCCGCGGTCATTTTCTCGACCTTCGAGATGGCCACCCGGATGACGGGGCTTTCGCGGTCATTGGTGTAGGCATGCGCAAGGCCCTCGGTCTCGCCGCGTGCGAGACGCGCCCGGTATTCCTTCGCGGTGATCAGCGCCTCATAGGCCTCGATCCCCTTCTCACGATCCATCGGGAACGGGTAGGGCCACGGATGCGGCGCAAGACTGGCGGGATAGACCGCGAGCGTCTGGTCCGCGTAGTCGAGCTTGAGATCCCTTTGCAGATCGCGCGCATTGACCGGATGCCTGGCCGGCCGGTAGCCGCCGTCGTCTTCGATCTCGAGGTCCCACCACCATTTCTTGATCGGGTTGAGCCCGCCATTGCCGACCGCATCGTCCAGCCTGGCGAGCATCGGCGCGGCGGCGGGCACATGCATTGCCGCCCAGCGGAACGGGGTCTCGGCGAACAGGCCTTCGAGGTTCCACGGGCAGGTTTTCATGCAGCGCCCGCACATTGCGCCGCCTTGGGTGGTGATGCGGTAGGTGGCGCATTTCTGGCTGTCGGACTTCCAGATCTCGTAGCCGTTGAACATCAGCTTCGGCCCGGCGGTAATCGCGCCTGAGGGACATTCGCGCGCGCATTTGTTGCAGGCTTCGCAAAACGCCTGCAGGCCGAAATCGACCGGCCGGTCATGGGCGACCGGCATGTCGGTTGTCACCACGCCCGACTTCAGCCGCGGCCCCAGATAGGGGTTGAGGATCACCTCGCCGATCCGGCTGACCTCGCCCAGCCCGCTCAGCAGCAAGAGCGGCGGTTGCAGCACATCGCCATCCATCACCGAATGCGCCTTGGCCTTGTAGCCGAGGTTGCGGATCTGCTTGGCGATGACGCCGCCGAGCAGCGAGAAGCGCAGGTAAGCACGCATCGATTGCGCTACCGAGATCCAGTCGTCGCCGGATGCGCCTTCCATGGTCTCATAGCCCTGGTCGATGATCATCGACACCGCCTGGTCGTGCGGCGGGTCGAGCGGCTCGCCGGCGGCATCATGGGAATACCAGCTCCAGTCCGGACAGCGGGACAGGCCGACCGCATCGACGCCGAGGAAATAGGTCGCCGCCTTGATGTTGGCCGCGTTGCGTTCCGCATCGCTCGGCCTGGCGCCGTCCGGG
>JBNLDE010000227.1:0-28710 GCA_050304175.1 Zhengella sp.
GTCGACATGGATCGCGCAGGGTCGGCGCGACCCGCGCGCATGCCAGAACCGGGTCCAAACCTCGATTTGGGCAAGCGAATTGAGCACCGGAATGAGCCCGGCTTCGGCCAGAACCGCCGCCGACTGTTCGTCGAACACACCACTCAGCACGAATATTTCCGCGTCCGGCAGCACATGGCGCAGCCGCAATCCCTCATCGGGCAGGGCGACGAAGAAACGGCGGCAGCCGGCAGCTGCGAGGGCTGGAGAGGCATGTTCGACGCCAATGCCATAGGCGTCAGCCTTGACCACCGCCGCGGCGGTCGCCGGCGCGCCCAATTGCGCAAGCTTGCGGTAATTGGCGGCCAGGGCGCCAAGGTCGATTGTCAGCCGGCCGCCGGCAATGCGCGGATCGGGGGGCGGGACGGCGCTCACGGCAGGCGGCCCCGCAACTTACTCGAACCGCTCGGGCAGATGACTTTCCTCGGCGAGGTCGGCGAAGCGGGTGAACTGGCCCTCGAAGGCGAGGTCGACGGTACCGGTCGGACCGTGGCGCTGCTTGGCGATGATCAGTTCGGCCTTGCCGCGCGCGTCCGCCATTTCGCCTTCCCACTTCAGGTGTTCCTCGGTGCCCGGCTTCGGTTCGCGGTTCTGGAGATAGTATTCCTCGCGATAGACGAACAGCACCACGTCCGCGTCCTGCTCGATGGAGCCGGATTCGCGCAGGTCGGCGAGCTGCGGGTGCTTGTCGTCGCGGTTCTCCACCTGGCGCGAGAGCTGCGACAGCGCGATGATCGGCACGTGCAGTTCCTTGGCCAGCGCCTTGAGCCCGGTGGTGATCTCGGTCAGTTCCTGGACGCGGTTCTGGCTCGACTTGGACGAACTGCCCTGCATCAGCTGGATATAGTCGATCACGATGACGTCGAGACCGCGCTGGCGTTTCAGCCGCCGCGCCCGCGCCGTAAGCTGTGCGATCGAGATGCCGCCGGTCTGATCGATATAGAGCGGGGTGCGCTGCATCATCTGCGAACAGGCGACCAGCTTTTCGAAATCGGACTCGGTGATCTCGCCGCGCCGGATCTTCGAAGAGGAAATCTCGGTCTGCTCGGAGATGATACGGGTGGCGAGCTGCTCCGACGACATTTCGAGCGAGAAGAACCCTACCACGCCGCCATTCTTGGCGACGACCGATCCGTCTGCTTGCTCCGCTGGCTCGTAGGCGGCGGCAATATTGAACGCGATGTTGGTGGCGAGCGACGTCTTGCCCATGGCCGGGCGCCCGGCAAGAATCACCAGGTCGGAGGGCTGCAACCCGCCGAGCCGTCGATCGATGTCGCGAAAACCGGTCGATACGCCCGACAGATGGCCGTCGCGCTGATAGGCGGCGCTGGCCATGTCGACGGCGAGGCTGACCGCATCGGTGAAGGACTGGAAGCCACCGTCGTAGCGGCCGGTCTCGGCCAGCTCGAACAGGCGCCGCTCGGCATCCTCGATCTGCTCCTGCGGCGCCATGTCCACCGGCGCGTCGAAGGCGATGTTGACCATGTCCTCGCCGACCGTGATCAGCGCGCGCCGCGTCGCCAGGTCGTAGATCGCCCGGCCGTAGTCCTCGGCGTTGATAATCGTGACCGCCTCCGCGGCCAGGCGCGCGAGATACTGCGCCACCGTCATTTCGCCGACCTTTTCCTCGGCCGGCAGGAAGGTTTTGAGCGTGACCGGATTGGCCATCTTGCCCATGCGGATCAGTTCGGCGGCGACTTCGTAGGTCTTGCGGTGCAGCGGTTCGTAGAAATGGCCCGGTTTCAGGAAATCCGAAACGCGGTAGAAGGCGTCATTGTTGACCAGGATCGCGCCCAGCAGGGCCTGCTCGGCCTCGATGTTGTTCGGCGCCTCGCGATAGAGCGGCGTTTCCTTGGTTTCGAGTTTGCGTGCTGCTTCAGCCATGGCCGGCTCTGATCATCCCCGTTTGCGGCTCGCCGCCGCATGTTTGCCCCGTCAATTGACCTAACGTTTTCTGCCCGAGCTGTCGGCACTGGTTTCACATTTTACCCGTGATACCCGTTACTCACAGCCTGATAAGATTCACGAATAAAATCGTCCGGCTGAATTGACAGCGAATCGATTCGAATCAGTACCGATTTTAGGCCCAAATCCGGAAAAAAAAGAGCGCCCGGCCTGGTGGCCGGGCGCGTCGTCGTTCCGCCATCGGACAGCGGGGAAAACCGGGCCTACTCGCCCTTGTCTTCTTCCGCGGCAGCTTCGTCTGCGCCCTCGGAAACTTCTGCTTCCGCTTCGCCTTCTTCCAGCTCGTACTCGGCTTCCTCTGAGAAGAACTCTTCGGGACGCGCGGCGTCGTTGACGTCCTCGCCGTAGATCGCCTCGGCGGAGGTCAGGTCCTCGCCGCGAGCCTGGCGTTCGGCTTCGTCGCTCGAGCGGGCGACGTTCAGGGTCACCGTGACCTCGACTTCCGGGTGTAGGGCGATAGTGACTTCGCTGAGCCCGATCGCCTTGATCGGGGTGTTGAGGTTGACCTGGTTGCGGCCGACTGTGAAGCCTTCCTCGGCGAGCAGTTCGGCAATGTCGCGCGTGGCGACGGAACCGTAGAGCTGGCCGGTTTCCCCGGCGGCGCGCACCACGATGAAGGACTTTCCGTCCAGCGTCTCGGCGACCTTGGAGGCTTCGGTCTTGCGCTCGTCGTTGCGGGCTTCAAGCTGCGCGCGTTCGGCTTCGAACCGCTGCTTGTTGGCGGCGTTGGCGCGTAGCGCCTTGCCGGAAGGCAGCAGGAAATTGCGGGCGTAGCCGTCCTTGACCTTCACCACGTCGCCCATGTGGCCGAGCTTGGCGATGCGTTCGAGCAGAATGACGTCCATGATGTGTTCCTTTCCAGATGTCAGTCGTTTTGGGTTGGGTTGTTCGGTCCTGGCGACACGGTCACCTGGCGGCGGGTGTCGAACAGGCCGGCAATGAAAAAGGCGAAGAGCGGAAATGACAGGAATGCGGTGGCCATGTAGGCCAGCGCGAGCATCGTCACACGTCCGGGTTTTCCGCGCGTGCGCGAATGCGCCATGGCATAACCGGCGGCAATGAACCCGGCCGCCAGCGCGCCTGCGAAGGCGGAAGCGGCATGGCCGAAACCGTTGGGCGCGAAGGCAGCCAGCATGGCCACGCCGAAAAGGGCCAGGGCCGGCTTGGGCATCCTGAGCGCCGTCGGCCAGTCGTCGCGCGGACGCTTGATCTGCCCCGATAGGCGCACGAGCAGGGCGGCAAGGTAGAAATTGGCGAGCAGCACCAGCACCCAGGTCGCCGGCTGCAGGACGGGAACGACATTCGCCAGGAAGGTCGCAAGCTGCTGCTCCGCGCCCTCGACGAATTGCAGCTGGGGATCGGCTTCGCGCATCAGCTCGATCACGCGCGCCGCCATCTGCTTGCCGAGTTCGGGCCCGTAGCCGTGCATCACGCCGAGCGCTACGAAGCCGCCGGCGACCGCCAGCGCGGTTAGAAAGAGGATGTCGGAGAGCGGAAACCACACGAGGCGGCCCGTCGGACCGCCAACTTCCTCGGCCGGGCGCGCGAGGTTGGCCAGATAGCCCATCACGCCGGCCGGAATGGCAATGACGAGCGCCACGACCGATGCGCCGGGAATGCTGGTCAGCGCCGCCGAGACTCCGAAACAGGCGATCGCCGCGGCAATGCTGGCCTGGGGACCCCAGGCAAGCGCGGCGGCGATGACCGGCAGTGGCGACAACAGGAACAGGAAGACGGCGCCCGTCACCGAGCCGGCCGAAAGCAGCCCGGCGGTCAGTCCGCCCAGCACGCCTGCGCCTATCGCTTTAGCATCGAGTGTCATTTGCGTCGCTGTCCTGCATCGCATGCAGTTAGGGGAAATGGTCCCCAACTCGGATTTCGGTTCTGGCGTCCGCATGCCGAACATGCGGGCCGGTCGCCGGCGGCGCTTGGCGCCGCCGGAAACGCGTAATGTTACTTCACCACGTAGGGTAGCAGGCCGAGAAAGCGTGCGCGCTTGATTGCCCGGGCGAGTTCGCGCTGCTTCTTCTGGCTGACAGCCGTGATACGCGAGGGCACGATCTTGCCGCGTTCGGAAATGTAGCGCTGCGGCAGCTTCGTGTCCTTGTAGTCGATCTTCGGCGCGTTGGCACCGGAGAACGGGCAGGTCTTGCGGCGGCGATGGAACGGGCGCCGGGTCGGGATCTGATTGATATCAACCATTATTCGTTACCTCCGGCAGCTTCACGGCGCGGGCCGCGATCACCCCTGTCGCCACGATCGCCCCTGTCGCCGCGATCACCACGGGGGAAACGGTCGCCACGGTCGCCGCGGGGGCCGCGGTCCGGGCGGTCGTCGCGCCGCGTCATCATGGCCGACGGGCCTTCTTCGAGCTCGTCCATGCGGATCGTCATGTAGCGCAGCACGTCTTCCGACAGGCGCTGCTGGCGTTCCACTTCGCTGAGGGCGGCCGACGGCGCGTCGACGTTCATCAGCGTGTAATACGCCTTGCGGTTCTTGTTGATGCGGTAGGCGAGGGATTTCAGTCCCCAGTTTTCCACCTTGCCGACGGTGCCGCCTGCAGCTTCGATCACGCCCTTGTACTGTTCGACGAGGGCATCGACCTGCTGCTGCGAGAGGTCCTGGCGTGCAAGGAAGACGTGTTCATAAAGAGCCATTGTCTTGCCTTTCTTCGTTTCCGTCTGTCCGGCCATGCGGCTAAGCCTCTGCGACTTTCGCTACCGCATGTGGCGGCGAAGAAAGGCGCTGTCGAAGCGGTCGAGAGCGGAGACGCAAGGGAGGCCGGAACCGTTTCGGTTCCTGTAATGCCCGCATGCGGACAATACCCTCCGTTCAACCCCCGGCATGGACCGGCAGAACGGGGCGCTTATACGCTATTTTGTGCAATGCGCAAGGGGGCGTGAGCCGCGAACGGGTTCGCGGCCTAAAAGCCGAGCGCCCGCCGCCGCCTGAGCGCCTCTTCGGGCCAGACTGCCTCGAGTTCCGGGTAGAACACCTCATAGGCGGGAACATCGGCCGGCAACCCCACCCAGGGCAGTTTCGAGCGTGTGAAGATGTGGACGTCGGGCGGCAGTTCGGACGGCTCGTCCAGGGTGCCGACCCGCAGGAACAGCATCGTCTCGCGCCGGCCGTAGTCGGACCACACCGTCGTGCCGCATTCGGCGCAGCGGTAGACGTCGTGCGGGCGGCCGCTGGCGGTGGGCATGGTGTACATGGCCGTTTCGCCGCTCTCGACCTCGACATTGTCGCGCTCGATAATCGCATTGATGACAAAGGCCGTGCCGGTCTGGTGCTGGCAGTCCTTGCAGTGACAGCAATGGACGACCATCGGTTCGGCCTTGAGCTTGAAGCGAAGCGCGCCGCATCCGCATTGACCGTGAAGGTCCCGTGTCATGACAGATCCGCCTGTTGAACTACCGCGTGAATTTGATGTTGCCCGACGTCCACGACTTGCCACTTTCCACTTCGCGCGCCGAGCTCACGATCGTGAAACCGTTACGGGAGATCGCCCAGCTCAATTGCCCGGTGATGTCCTTGCCCGTGTCGGGATGCTTGGAACTGTAGTTGAGTATGATCGTATTGCCGACCGCTTTTCCGCCGACCGACACCTCGCCGATCCCGTATGGATTGGCCCATCGGCCGACATAGCGGCCCGCGACCGACGATTTGCGGATATAGCCGTTGATCGTGAACTTGTTTCCGGGCGCCGCGCATTGGCCCTTCAGTTCGGTCCGCCCATTCTTGTCGGAATATGTGCCGTTGAGCTTGCAGCGGATGGTTTCCTTGCCTGCCTCCGGCGACCGCACGCCCCATCCCGAACCGCGGAACGTCCCCCGCAAATTGTCGAGCAAGTCTGCGGCCGCGGCGGGGGAGCCCAGCGTCGGCGGGACCAGCAGGAACAGCGAGAACAGCAGGCTTCTTGTCATCATCTGAACCATTTGTAGCGCAACAGCGCCGGAAGAAGAAGCAGGTCGGCAATCAGCGCGCTGGCGAAGGTCAGGATCAGCATGAAACCGAATTGCCGGACCGTCGAAAACCCGCTTGTGAACGTAACCAGAAGCCCGGTCGAGATCAGCAGCGTGGTTGCGATCATCACGCGGCCCGTCTCCTTCAACGAGATCGCCAGCGCCTCGTCGACAGCGTGACCAGCCCGGCGCTCCAACTCGTAGCGATTGATGTAGTGGATCGAGTCGTCGACGGCGACGCCGAACGCGATTGTCAACGACAGGACCGCCGCCGGATTGACCAACCCGCCGCTGTAGAGATGTAGCGCCGAGGTGGTCAGCGCCAGCGGCAGCAGGTTGGGTAGCAGCAGCGTGGCGGCCAGGTGGAGCCTGCGGAAGGCGACGGCAACGACGCCAACCGCCAGCAGGCAGGCGCCGAGCAGGCTGTAGGAAAGTTCGCGCAACATGGCCAGCGGCTCGTGGCGCATCAGCACCGGAAGACCGGTCACGATCTTTGCACCGCTGTCTATGGCCGCCTTTTCGATCGCGTCATGGCTTTTTTCCATGGCTTCGGTCCGCATCGGGTCGCCGGTCAGAACGATGATGTTGGTGGTGTCGGAACCGGGAGGGCCAAGTTCCCGTTTCAACTGGGCGGGGAGTTCCTCGTACTCCTTGGCGTCCGGCGCGCTTTGCGGATGGCCGAGCCAGCGCGAAACGGTGGCGAGCGAGATCACCGAGCGGCGGGGCGCTGCATGTTCGAGTGTCTTGGTGGCCGCGGCCAGCCGATTCCAGCCCGCCTGCGTGGCCAGCGCGTTTTCGCCGCTCGTGTCGTACTCGGCCCAGACCTTGTAGAACCCACCGAATTTCTCCTCGGCGACCTCACTCGCCCAGCGCACGTCGCTGTCGTCGGGAAGGTTTTCGTAGATCGAAAAATACGGCTTGGTGAGCGCGTATCCCGTAAAGGCGAGCGCGAACAGGACAACGCCGGCGATGACCACCGTCTTCTGCCGGTTGAAGACCGCCCAAGGAAAGAAGGCGGGAACCGGGATGCGGTGGAGCGCGCCGGACATGTGCACGCCGGTGGGCTCCAGCGCTCGTATCAGCAGCGAAAAGCCTGTGATCACAACGAGAAACGACGCCATCGTGCTGACGGAGCCGATGATCGCGAATTCGCGCAATTGCTGGTTGTCGGTGAATGCGATCGACAGGAAGGCGATCGCGGTGGTGAGCGCGGTTAGCGCGCAGGCCGGGCCGACATCGGCGATCACGGCGACGGCCCGCTCTTTCGCGGGCCTGGCCGGATCGGTCTCCAGGTAGCGCATGACCAGATGAAAATTGTCGGCCAGCCCCAGCACCAGGGCTAGCACCGGCACGACGTTGCTGATCACCGTGATCGGAAATCCGAGGATTGGAAAAAGCGCCAGGGTCACGGCCACCCCGGCCGCCGGCGGCAGCGCGGCGACGATGACCATCCGTAGGTTGCGGAAATAGTAGATCGCGAAAAGCAGCGTCAGGAACCCGCCGGTCGCGTTGAGTAGGATCAGGTCGTGGCGCAGCCGGTCGACGATTTCGATAGCGATCGCGGCTTCGCCCGTGACCGTGTATTTGACGCCGGTCGTGTTCATTGCGTCGATCGTATGGCGGATCTCATCGAGGATCGGCCGCACCTGCTTGCTCGACCCGACGGGCTCGATGCCGACGATGATCAACGCAGTTTCCTGCTGGCGGTCGAGCAACTGGCGGTTTCGCGACACGGTCTTGGCGTAGAGATCGAGCCGGGCGTTCAGATCGTTGGTGTCGATCTCAAGCGGAAAGACCGGATCGCCGGGATGGATCGCGTGTCCGAGCGGAAACCGCAGCGAAAACGGAGAAATGACACCAGAGGCGTGGTCCCCGAGTTCCAGTTCCAGCGCGATGTCGCGCATTTCTGTGTATTCGTCCGCCGTGAACGGCGTTTCGGAGGTCACGAGAACCACGAATTCCGGCGCGTTCGATCCGTACTTTTCGAGGAACTGGTGATATTCGCGCGAAATCTTGCTGTCGGAGGAGAACGTGCGCAGCACGTCGTCGTCGAACCGCAGGTGCGAAAGCATGAGAGCGGTGGCTGCCAGCACGACCAGCATTGCAAGGCCGCCGGCGAGCGGATGGCGCGCGGCAATCAGACCGGGGGCCAGCATCCCCTTTCCAGCGATCATGCGATTTAAACCCCTCCGGCCGCTCGCGGCGTCGCGGTTGACGAAACCGCCAATTACCGTTCTGCGTATGGCAAACACCTTGACTTTTCCACCCCGTCTGCGCAACGAGGGCCGAATTCGCGGTCAAATCGAGGGGGACATCCATGTCGGTCGCATTCACCTTTCCCGGGCAGGGCAGCCAGTCTGTCGGCATGGGCAAGGACCTCGCCGATGCCTTTCCCGAGGCCCGGGCGGTGTTCGAGGAAGTCGATGCCGCGCTCGGCGAGAAGCTGTCTTCGCTGATGTGGGAAGGCCCGGAGGACAAGCTGACGCTGACCGCCAATGCCCAGCCGGCCCTGATGGCTGTGTCCATGGCCGTGATGCGCGCGCTGGAAGCCGGCGGGTTCTCGCTGAAGGACAGGGTCGCCTATGTCGCCGGCCATTCGCTCGGCGAGTATTCCGCACTGTGCGCCGCTGGCGTGTTTTCGATCACCGACACCGCCCGGCTGCTGCGCATCAGGGGCAACGCCATGCAGGCCGCCGTTCCGGTCGGCGAGGGAGCCATGGCCGCGATCATCGGCCTCGAATTCGATGGCGTGGAGGCGGTTTGCGCCGAGGCGTCGTCGACGGGAACCTGCCAGATCGCCAATGACAATGGCGGCGGCCAGGTCGTCATATCTGGCGCCAGGGCGGCGGTCGAGCAGGCGGCCGCGCTGGCCTCTGAAAAAGGTGCAAAACGGGCCATCCTGCTGCCGGTTTCCGCCCCGTTCCACTCCGCCATGATGGCGCCGGCCGCCGAAGCCATGCGCACGGCGCTTGGCGAGGTCGAGATGAAGGCGCCCGCGGTGCCGGTCGTCGCCAATGTGACGGCTTCGCCGATTTCCGATCCGGCCGAGATCGCAAACCGGCTTGTCGAGCAGGTGACCGGCCGCGTCCGCTGGCGCGAGACCGTTGAGTGGTTCGCGGCCAACGGCGTGAACACCGCCTGCGAGATCGGCGCCGGTAAGGTGTTGACCGGACTGGCACGGCGCATCGACCGCAATATGGCCACCATGGCGGTCAACACGCCCGAAGACATCGAAAAGGCACTCGCTGCGCTGGCATGAGCGCGAGGGCCGGCCCGTGTTCAAGTTTGAAAGGATTTCCAGATGATTGACCTTACCGGGCGCAAGGCCTTGGTAACCGGCGCGACGGGCGGCATCGGCGAAGCGATCGCACGCCAGCTCCACGCGCTGGGCGCAACCGTCGGCCTGCATGGCACGCGTGTCGAGAAGCTCGAGGCCTTGGCCGGTGAGCTGGGCGACCGCGTCAAGCTGTTTCCCGCCGACCTGTCTAATCGCGACGCGGTCAAGGCGCTGGGCGCCGACGCCGAAGAGCAGCTCGAGGGCGTAGATATCCTGGTCAACAACGCCGGAATCACGCGCGACGGCCTGTTCGTGCGCATGTCCGACGCCGACTGGGACGCGGTTCTGGAGATCAACCTGACCTCCGTGTTCCGCCTGACCCGCGAACTGACCCATCCCATGATGCGCCGGCGGTTCGGCCGCATCATCAACATCACGTCCGTCGTCGGCGTGACCGGCAATCCCGGCCAGGCCAACTATTGCGCGTCCAAGGCGGGCCTGATCGGCTTTTCCAAATCGTTGGCCCAGGAGATTGCCAGCCGCAACATCACGGTCAACTGTGTTGCGCCCGGCTTCATCGAATCGGCGATGACCGAGAAGTTGAACGACAAGCAGAAAGACGCGATCATGGGTGCGATTCCCATGAAGCGGATGGGCACGGGAGAGGAAATCGCATCCGCCGTGGCGTGGCTGAGCTCGCAGGGCGCGGGTTACGTCACCGGCCAGACAATTCACGTCAATGGCGGCATGGCCATGATCTGAACGCCGGGAATGCGGCCATGTCCGATCCCAAGAATTGGGAGTTACGAACATGGCCGTCATCTTTCGGCTTGATTAGCGGCAGACCTGCCGTTAACGAAGGCAAACTTAAACCGAAGTCGAGGATTCCGACATGAGTGATACTGCAGAGCGCGTCAAAAAGATCGTTGTGGAACATTTGGGTGTGGATGCGGACAAGGTGTCCGAAGGTGCATCTTTCATCGACGACCTGGGCGCTGACAGCCTTGACACGGTCGAACTGGTTATGGCCTTCGAGGAAGAATTCGGTGTCGAAATCCCCGATGACGCCGCCGAAACGATCCTGACCGTCGGCGATGCCGTCAAGTTCATCGAAAAAGCGTCTGCGTAAGGCTGTGGCGGTTTCAACCGCCATTTACCTGCCGGAATATCCGCCTCGAGCGGCTTTTCGCTCTTTACGGAGGACCTCGGCATGAGGCGCGTCGTCGTTACTGGTATCGGTTTGCTCTCACCGTTCGGTGTGGGGGCGGAGCATACCTGGAAACAGGTGCTGGCCGGCAAGTCGGCCGCACGGCGCATCGAAAAGTTCGAGACCGAAGACCTGGCCTGCAAGATCGCGCACGAAGTTCCGCGCGGCGACGGGTCGGGCAATACTTTCTCTCCCGATGCCTATCTAGAGCCGAAGGAGCAGCGCAAGATCGGCGACTTCATCCTCTACGGCATCGCCGCGGCGGATGAGGCGATCGCCGATTCCGGCTGGACGCCGTCGACCGAGGACGAACGCTACGCCACCGGCGTGCTGATCGGGTCCGGCATCGGCGGCATCGAGGGCATTTCCGAGAACACGCTGACCCTCGAGGAGCGCGGCCCGCGGCGTATCAGCCCGTTCTTCATCCCGGGCAACATCATCAACCTGGTCTCCGGCCAGGTTTCGATCCGCCACGGCCTCAAGGGGCCCAACAGCGCTGTCGTGACGGCCTGTTCGACGGGAGCCCACGCCATTGGCGATGCGGCGCGCATGGTTATGCTCGGCGATGCCGACGTGATGGTTGCCGGCGGCGCCGAAAGCCCGGTCACGCGTCTTTCTCTGGCTGGCTTTGCCGCCTGTAAGGCGTTGTCGACCAAATACAATGACACGCCCGAAAAGGCATCGCGCCCCTATGACGAGGACCGCGACGGCTTCGTCATGGGAGAGGGCGCAGGTGTCGTCGTCCTCGAGGAACTGGAGCACGCCAAGGCCCGCGGCGCCAAGATCTACGGCGAAGTGATCGGCTACGGCATGTCCGGCGACGCCTTTCACATCACCGCCCCGTCGGCCGACGGCGACGGCGCCTTCCGGTGCATGAACGCGGCGATCAAGCGTGCAGGCATCTCGGCCTCCGACATCGACTATATCAACGCCCACGGCACATCGACGATGGCCGACACGATAGAATTGGCGGCGGTGGAACGCGTCGTCGGCAATGCCGCTTCCAAGGTTTCCATGTCGTCGACCAAGTCGAGCATCGGTCACCTGTTGGGCGCCGCCGGCGCCGCCGAGGCGATTTTCTCGCTGCTGGCGATCCGCGACAACATTGTGCCGCCGACCATCAATCTGGACAATCCGGCTGCCGAAACCGCAATCGATCTGGTTCCCAACGTAGCGCGCGAGCGGCAGGTCGACGTAGCATTGTCCAACTCGTTCGGTTTTGGCGGAACAAATGCATCGCTGATCTTCCGGCGTTATGTCGACTGACCCGTTCCGTCGTTTCGCCATAATCGGAATGAAAAAACGCCAATGGACCTTCCGGGGCTCACGACGCCTTGAATCTGTGCCGCTGGGAATATCATGGGGAACACGATGAACCGGCAACCCGAGTTCGGACGGCAAAGCGACAAGGGGGGGCCGATCGTTCCCAAGTCGCCCAGCCAGGTACTGCGGGCCGAGGAAGGCACGCCGCCACCGCGCCGCTCGCGCGCCGCACGCGGCCAGCTGGTCGTATTCCTCAATTTCCTGTTCTCGACGGTCGTCTTCCTGGTCATTGCCGCCGGGATCGCGCTGTGGTTCGGCCGCCAGGAGATCTTTACCGAAGGTCCGTCCACCCGCACCACCACCTTCACGGTGCCGAAAGCGGCGGGGACCGGCCAGATCGCCGAGCAACTCGCCCGCCGTGGCTTGATATCCGACGCGCGCATCTTCTCGATCGGCGTCCGCGCCTTCGGTTTCGAAGGTAAGTTGAAGGCCGGCGAGTACGAGATCAAGGCGGGCGCCTCGATGCGTGAGATCATGGATCTGCTGCGCAGCGGACGGTCCATCCTCTACGGATTGACCGTTCCCGAAGGATTCACGGTTGCGCAAGTCATGGACCGTATCGAGGCGAACGGGGTGCTCGTCGGCGACATGCCGGAGGAGCCGCCGACTGAAGGCTCCATTATCGCGGACACGCAGAAATTCGAGCGCGGAACCACCCGCAAGGACCTGATCGACCGCATGGTCAAGGCGCAAACCGATTTGGTGGAGCGAATCTGGGCGCGGCGCGACCCCGACCTGCCGCTCAAGGATATCAACGAGTTCGTGACGCTCGCGTCCATCGTCGAGAAGGAAACCGGGCGCTCCGACGAGCGCTCGCGGGTGGCGGCGGTGTTCATAAACCGGCTTCGCAAGGGGATGCGGCTGCAATCGGATCCAACCATCATCTACGGCCTGTTCGGCGGCGAGGGGAAGCCGCAGGGACGCCCGATCTATCGGTCCGACCTCGACAAGCCGACGCCCTACAACACGTATCTGATCGACGGTCTGCCGCCTACTCCGATTGCCAATCCGGGCCGCGCCGCGCTGGAGGCGGTCGCTTCGCCCTCGAAGACGAACGACCTCTATTTCGTTGCCGACGGCAGCGGCGGGCATGTGTTTTCCGCCACGCTCGACGAGCACAACGCCAATGTGAAGCGTTGGCGCGAAATCGAGAAGCAGCGCGCGGACGAGGCGGCCAAGGCCGAAAAGGACGGCAAGTCGGATGAAGGCGCGGCCGACTAGGCCAGCAAAGCGCCACGCAACAGGGGATCGGGTGCGATGGCGCTTCAAAGCATGACGGGCTTTGCCCGTGCCGACGGCGAGGTTTCCGGGCTGGTATTCGTCTGGGAAGCAAAGTCCGTCAACGGCAAGGGCCTTGAGGTGCGGCTACGGCTGCCCGCCGGCTTCGAGCGCATCGAACAGCCAGCCCGCGCGGCGATCCAGAAGCGCTTTTCGCGCGGAAACATCCAGATTTCTCTGTCTGTCGGGCGCAGCGCGGCCCAGACCGTACCCGTTGTCAACGAGACATTGCTGCGCGAACTCGCGCAGCAAGCGCGCAAGCTGGCCGACGAGTTTGAGCTGGCGCCGGCCAGCGCCGACGGCCTGCTCGCGATACGCGGTGTGCTCGACTTCCCCGAGGTCGGCGAAACCGAGGAGGAGCGCGCCACGCTCGACGCCGCGTTGCTCGCCGGCTACGAAAACATGGTTGCCGAACTGGTGTCCGCCCGCGGCAAGGAGGGCGCCGCGCTTGTACCGGTCCTGGCCGGCCATCTCGATACCATTGAGGCTCTGACGCTGGAGGCGGAGGCCGACCCGTCGCGGGAGCCGGAGAACATCCGCGCGCGGCTGGCCGCGCAGGTGCAACTGCTGCTCGGGGCTTCCCCGTCGCTCGACGACGCCAGATTGCATTCGGAAGCCGCGTTCCTGGCCACGAAGGCCGACATCCGTGAGGAAATCGATCGTCTGAAGACCCATGTCGCCTCGGCGCGCGATCTTATCGCCGCTGATGGCCCGGTCGGTCGAAAACTGGATTTTCTGGCGCAGGAGTTCAATCGCGAATCGAATACACTGTGCTCCAAGTCAAACGCCGCAGCGGTGACTGCCATCGGGCTCCGCTTGAAAGCAGTAGTGGACCAGTTTCGAGAGCAGGTCCAGAACATCGAATAGGAGCCGCGCCGCTCATGCCGCAAACGCCGCAACTGCCTTCCTCGAACATCAAGCGCCGGGGGCTCATGCTCGTCCTGTCCTCGCCGTCCGGCGCGGGAAAATCGACCATCGCTCGCAATTTGTTGGAAAACGACCATACCTTGCAGCTGTCGGTCAGCGTAACGACACGGCAGCGCCGGCCAAGCGAGATCGACGGCGTGCACTACCATTTCGTGACGATGCGCGAATTCGATCGCATGCGCGAAACCGACGCGCTGCTTGAACACGCCGAGGTGCACGGCAATTGCTACGGCACGCCGCGCGAACCGGCCGAGGAAGCGATGGCGGACGGCAGGGACATGCTGTTCGACATCGACTGGCAGGGCGCCGAACAGCTCAGCGACAAGATGCGCGCGGATATTGTGTCGATCTTCATTCTGCCGCCGTCGATGGCCGAGCTGAAAGAGCGGCTCAAGCGGCGCGCGGAAGATTCGGACGACACCATCGCCACCCGGCTGAGCAACGCGCGAAAGGAGATCGAGCACTGGCGCGACTACGATTACGTCGTCGTCAACGACGATCTGGACCGCGCATATGCCGCCGTGCGCGCGATTGTCGTGGCCGAGCGCCTGCGGCGCGACCGCCGGCACGGCCTGTTCGATTTCGTCAGTGGCCTTCTGGATGAGAAACTGGATTAGATTTCTTCTTCAATAGATTGGCAAGACTCACGAATTCATCGATCGTCAGCGTCTCCGCCCGGCGCGTCGGATCGATCGCCGCCGCTCTCAGCAGTTCCTCGCCGCCAATCGACTTGAGGCTCTGGCGCAGCATCTTGCGTCGCTGGCCAAAAGCCGCCTGGGTGACCCGAGCCAGCGTGTCGGCGTGCGCCGGCAGGGGTTGCGGCCGCGGAACGATATGCACGACCGAGGATGTGACCTTCGGCGGGGGCGTGAAAGCCTGTGGCGGCACGTCGAAGGCGATCTTCGCATCCGTCCGCCACCCGGCCAGCACACCGAGGCGGCCATAGGCGTTGCTGCCCGCCGCCGCTACTATGCGCTGGGCGACCTCTTTCTGGAACATCAGGGTCATCGACCGGTAGAAGGGCGGCCACGGCTCGCTGGTGAGCCAGCCGACCAGCAGTTCGGTGCCGATATTGTAGGGCAGGTTGGCGACGATGCGGATCGCCCCCTCGCGTTCCGCGATCTCGGCATAGTCTGTCTTGAGCGCATCGCCAGCGATGATTTCGAGCCGTCCTGGGTAGTGGGCCTGGATGTCCGCCAGCGCGGCCAGGCAGCGCTCGTCGCGTTCGATCGCCACCACCTTGCGCGCGCCCGCGTACAGCAGCGCACGCGTCAGCCCGCCCGGGCCGGGGCCAACCTCGATGACCGTACAATCGTCGAGCGTTCCCGCCGTGCGGGCGATCTTGGCGGTCAGGTTGAGGTCGAGCAGGAAATTCTGGCCGAGCGCCTTGAGCGCGGTCAGGCCGTATTCGTCGAGCACCGCCCGCAAGGGCGGCAATCCGTCGACCGACGGCTTCACCGGGCCGTTTCCGCCGCTTTTGCCAGGCGGTCGGCCAGTTTGAGCGCCGCGACGAGGCTGTCGGCCCGGGCGATCCCCTTGCCGGCGATGTCGAAGGCTGTCCCGTGGTCCGGCGACGTGCGTACGAAGGGAAGTCCGAGCGTGACGTTCACGGTGTCGTCGAAACCCAGCATCTTGGCGGGGATGAGCGCCTGGTCGTGATACATGCAGATGGCGACGTCGTAGCCCGCGCGTGCTTGCGCATGAAACATCGTGTCGGCGGGCAGGGGGCCGGCAATCGCGAAACCTTCGCCGCGAAGCCTGTCCAGGACCGGGGCGATGATGTCGATCTCCTCGCGTCCCATTCCGCCGCCTTCGCCCGCATGCGGATTGAGACCGGCGACGGCAAGGCGAGGGGCCGGGATGGCGAACCGCCGTGCGAGATCGGCTACGGCGGTGCGGATGGTCTTTTCCAGGAGGTCTTGCGTCAGCGCGGCTGGAACCTCGCCAAGTGGAACATGGACCGTCACCGGTACGGTCCGCAATTGGGGGCCGGCCAGCATCATGACCGGCATTGCGGGCCGGCCGGTCCGCGCCTCGGCGAGATGGGCAAGGTACTCGGTGTGCCCGGGAAACGCGAAACCGGCGTCGTAGAGCGGTTTCTTGGCAATCGGCAGGGTCACGACGGCCGCGGCGTCTCCTGCCATCGTGTCGGCCACGGCCCGCTCGATGGCCGCGATCACGGCAGTCGCACTGACCGCGTCGCTGACGCCTGGCCGGTCCGCGGTACCCCGCGTCACGGGAAGAACCGGTAGCGCGGAGGCGAACACGCCGGCTGCCGTTCCGGCATCCGCCTCGGCGACCGGCAGCTCGATCCCGGTTAGCCGCGCTCGCGCCACGACGAGGTCGGGGTCGCCGACAAGGTAGAACGGCGGCAGGTTCAGCTCGGCCCGTCGCATCCAGGCGCTGGCCACGATTTCCGGGCCGATGCCCGCGGGTTCACCGCCCGATACCGCCAGCGCTTTCACAGGACCTGTTCCTAGCGCTTGATGATATTGGCGTGTTCGCGCAGTTCCTTGAGGTACGTCGCATCGAGTTCCTTGGCGCGCTCGTCGGCAGATCCCTCGTTGGTGAACGTCATCTGCGCCACGCGATCGTCGGAAACCTCTCGGGTCGTGCAGATCCCAATGAACTCGACACCGCGATCGGTCACGCGAAGTTTCGTCGCGGACCCGGCCTTGGTCGCCTTGATCAGGTCGGCCCAATCCGGCGGAAGCTCGGGTTCCAGGACGCGGCCGAGATCGCGCACGGTCACGTCGAGCAGCCCCTTGGCGAAATCGCGGGTGTTTTTGCAGCCGTTGAAGCGGCCGCGCATGGCCGTCGCTTCCCGTTTCCGGCGTGCCATGATCTTGTTACGCTCGGAGGAGGGAATGACGAAGATCACCTGCTGGAGCATGTACTCCGTGGCCGTAAGCTTGTCGCCGCCTTGCTGCAGCATGCGGCGGACGGCATCCTGTTCGCTCACCAACCCCTCGGCGCGGAAACGGGCGCCGAGCGCCTGGTTCCAGCCGATCTGGACCCTGATGAACTCCTTGAAGTGCGCCGCCGTAACGCCGGCCTGTCCCAGGATCTGTGTCAACTGCGCGGTCGAAAGCTTGTTTTTCTTGGCAAAGGTCGCGAAGGACTGGTCAACCTGCGATTTCGGGACAACGATGTTCAACCGGCGCATCTCGACGGACTTGAGCGCCTGCTCGATCATCTCGTCGGTAGCTATCTTGGTGGAGGCGCTGCGGCGCTGCAGGCGCATGAACGCCGCGCGCCGGGCGATGTCGTAGCTCGTCACCGGCATGTTGTTGACGATGTACTTGATTTCGCTTTTTTGCGCCTGCGCCATCCCGGCCGAACTCGTCACTGCGACGAATGCGCCAAGAATCATTATGCTGGCCGCGATCAGGCGGGTTTTCAGAGAAGTCATGATGTTTCCTCGCCTATTCCAATGGTTGGCCTGTGCTGCGCAGTCTATGCGGCAAAAGGATGACCTGTAAAAAAAATCGCATGCTAATTGTCGAATGACTGGGTGGTTCCGATGTCGCCGAGCGTGCGCAACGAGATGTTGAACCCGAAGCTGCGGGTCGGCTTGCCGCCGCCTGCCGGACGGGTCTCGATCGCCGTGAGGCTGACGTTGAAACACTCGTCGTCATAGGCAAACCCTATGCTGTCGCGGACCAGAACCTTCGACTGGAGGTCGTAGGTGCCGCTGGCGAAGGCACTCCAGTATTTCGCGATCTTGACCCGGCTGGAAAGCTGGACCTCGTGCCTGTTCGTGGGAAGCCCGTATCCGGGCTGGGCCTGGATGAACGCGTAACGCCCCGTCAGGGAGCCGTGCCGGTTCGAGTATCCCGCCCTGGCTTCGAGGCGCCGGACCGCAAACGTCGTCTCGTCGAAGCGGCCGGAAATCGAGCCGGAAACGCCAATGGGGCTTGCCACGCCGAACATGCCGACAAAATCGGACCGATTGGTTTCAAGCCCTGATGCGGCGCCTACATTGACCAGGTCGGGCTGCGCATAGGGGTTGGCGCCCGCTAGGTGGAAGGATTCGCCGAAAAGACCGTGTGCGGTCCAGCCGTTTCCGAAACTGCCGGTGTAACGAATTCCGATATTGGCCCGGGTGCCGCCTTCGATCCGGTCCCAGCCGGAGAACTTGTCGCGCTCGAACAGCGTCGAGGCGTCGAACACCATGCTTTGCGCATCCTCGTTGGGAATGCCGAGCGTGGACTGGTAGGGCGCGTTTGGGCGGACAAACAGTTGCGCGACAGGCTCCAGCACGTGCTGGCCCGACGGCGACGAGAACACGACCGGCCAACGGATTTCCAACCCCGCGGTCGCCATCCAGCGCAAATAGGAGGGGCGCAGGTTCACCGCCGCGCCCGGGAAGGCGTTGATGGCCGCCACGGACGCCGCGTTGGGATTGGAGAATATCCCGTCGGCGCGCGCCGCGAGCAGCGGCGTGATGACGAGGCCGCCGTCGCTGATGTAATTGCGCTTCCATTCGGCCTCGGCCGAAATGCGTCCGTTTGTACCGCCGACGCCGCGAACCAGATTGGCGGCGGGATTGTGCAGCGTGCTGCGGTAGATGGCCTGTCCGTTGACGTCGAGATTGACTTCGCCGCCGGCGACGTCGTCGACCGTTTTCGAGTAGTCGAAATTGGGCAGCACCCAGGGACTGCGCGGATTGCGCGCCGTGGCGGCCGAGTCGAGGGCGGCTTCCTGCACCGAGAATCGCATGAACCGCATGTCGAAATAGTTCCGGTCGCCGAGGCCCGTCAGGAAGATTTCATCGCGCCGGACATATTGGTCGTAACCGCCGATGGCGTAGGTGTGGGTAAAGTTCTTGTCGCTCTGGGCAAGAACGTCCCAGCCGAACGCCCAACGCGGATTGATCTGGAAACGGCCCTTGGTGCCGACCATGCCGCGCCGGCTGACCGAGGCGCCGACCGGGTCGCCGATGCCGGTGAAAGCAGCCGGGTTTTGCTGGATGATTCCCGCCGCCTTGATCGAGAAGGAGCCGTTGTTGTAGCGCTTGGCGAACTCAACCTCGCCGAGGAAGCCCTGCCGCGAATAGTAATGCGGCGTCAGCAGAAGCTCGGCGGTCGGATGCAGCGCGACGTAGAAGGGCGTCTTGACGCCGAACCCGAGCGCCGTCGAGTAGCTGATGCCCGGAAACAGGAAGCCGGTCTTTCGCTTGACCGTGGGGTCCGCGATCTCGAAGGACGGCAAATAGGCGAGGGGGAAGCCGAAGAACTCGAACCTGGCGCTTTCGAAACGCACGATGTGCGTCTTGCCGTCCCAGATGATTTTCTTGGCCTTGATCCGCCACAGCGGCGGTTTTTCCGGGTGCTCGGCGCACGGCTCGCAGGCCGTGTAGACGCCCTGGTTGAACGTGGTGATATTGCCGTCGCTGCGCGTGGCGCTTTCGGCGCCAAACCGGGTGTTGTCGGTCGTCTCGACCCGCAGCGCATTGACAAAGCCGTCGCCGAAATCGTCGGTGATGTCGATCTCGTCGGCATAGATCCGGTTGCCGTCACGCTCGATAATCTCGACATTGCCGCTGGCCCGGACCCGGCGTGTTACCTGGTTGTAGGTGACGCGCTGGGCGACGAGGCGGTTACCGTCATATTCGATCTGGACGCCGCCGACGGCCGTCACCGTCCCCGAATCGTTGTCATAGACCAGCGTATCGGCTTCCAGCAGCATCTGCGCGCCGGGGGTGGTGTTCGCGGTGATCAGGTCGGCCGATTGGGCGAATACGGGGGTAGCGGCGCAGACCGCGAGCAGACAGGCAAGGGCGCCCGCTGCCGCGATGCGTGCAGCGACGGTGCCTCTTCCGGCCCTGTCCCCCTTATTTTTCAATCAGCCATCCTCCTTGAACAGCAGGTAGGTCGCCCCGAAGAACATGGCCACTATGACCGGAAACCAAGCAGCAACAACAGGTAAGACGATTCCCGCGCTTCCGAACGCCTTGACCAGGATCGAAACGACATAAAGCAGAAACCCCGCCAGGACGCCACCCACAATCATGGCTCCGGACTGGCCAATCCGGACAAATTTCAGCGACACTGTTGCAGCAATGAGCGTCATCGCGACGAGCAGGAATGGCAGGGAAATCAGCGACTGGAATTGCGTGCGCAATCCGTAGGCCGGGTAGCCATAGGCATTTGCCAGTCCGATTTTCTCCGGTAGCCGGAAAAACGGCACCGAATCGGGCGATTGCAGGGTGTTCTGGAGCACCTCGATGGTCAGGTTGGTCTTGACCCGGGCGCTGTCGACTTTGACCGGTATTTTCCCGGGCTCCGTCACCTCCACATTGGACAGCACCCAGTAGCCGTCGTCGAGGACGGCGCGCTCTGCATCCTGGCGCAGGACTATGTTCCCCTGGTCGTCGAAATGAATGAACACGGCGTCGGACAGCACCCTTCCGCCCTGGAGCGTCGCCTTGGCGCCGACAATCGTTTCACCGTCGTCCGTGCGCTGCCTGAACCACGGCGTGCTGGCCGCGATCGTGGCGTTCGACTGCTGCGAACGCCAGCTTGCCTCGATATCGAGCGCCCTTTCGAATCCCCAGGCGGCGAGGGGATTGATGACGGTCGTGGCGAGCACGCCGAAAAGAAAGGCACCGAAACAGGCCGGAAGGAGAAATTGCCAGACCGAGACGCCGGCTGCCCGGGTCACAACGAGCTCGTACCGGCGATTGAGCGAGATCAGCGTCGCGATCGCTGAAAATAGGGCGATGAACGGGATGATCAGCTGCATCACCGAGGGAATGTGAAGCGCCGACACGATCAGCGCGCCCTGCATGGTGTATTTGGGCAGGTTAGAGGTCCGTCCGGAGAATTCGGTGAAATCGATCAGGTAGGCGAGCGTGAAGATACCGATGAAGAACCAAGCGGTCATCACGGCGTAGCGGCGGAAGAAGTAGCGGTTGAGAGTCCAGCCCATCAGACGCCGCCCCCACCGTTGCCGCTCGTTCTCGATACGCGGAAGCGCAGGAGTTCCATGCGCTCGCGGATGCGCGACACCCGGTCGAAGATCTTCTCCAGGACACCCGACGGCAGTTCGATCGAACGGCCGGTCGTGAAAAACGCAAGAGAGACAAGACAGGCGCCGATTGGCGCCGCATAGAGCAGGATCGAGAAATAGGGCAAGGCGACCGCTTTGCCGAACGCAAAGTAGCCGGCCCAGCGAACCACCAGCGAGAGACCGATCGTGGACACCATCGGATTGATCCGCGCCTCGCGATGCGATCGCGCGTCGCCGGCGATAACCAGTCCGAGCAGGGCGAAGGCCATCGGGTAGAGCCAGGTCGTCAGCCGCCGGTGAAGCTCGGCCGCGTAGAGGCCTGGATCGTCCTTGTACACGGGATCGTCGGGATCCGGATCGAGGATCTCGGTCAGGGGCCTGTCTTTCGGGAGCAGGTAGACGCCATTCTTCGGCGCAGCCGAAAATTCCGACAGATCAAACGCATAGGACGCATACTTGATGATCGAGACATCTTCGCCGGGCTTCTTCCGGTGAACCTCGCCGTCCTGCATGATCAGCAGGCTGCCCTTGTCGGTGCGGGTCACCACGGCGGTCTTGGCGTAATAGTCCAGGTCGACGCCCTTCTGGCGCGAATCGGCCACGAAAACCGAACCCAGCTTGCCGTCGGCCCGGCGTTCGCCGATCATCAGGTAAAGGTTATCACCGATTTTCTTGAAGGCGCCTTCCGTCAGAACGGAAGTCAGCAGATCCGCGCTGGCGTCGGCCAGCACGTAACGCATGCGTTGGCTGGCGATCGGCGCGAGCATGTTCTGGATGACGAAAGAGGCTACGCACACCGATGCGGCAAGCAGGATGATCGGCCGCGCGGTCGTCGCGCGCGGGGCGCCGGCGGCGTTGATGACCACCAGTTCCGAATCGGTGTTCATGGTCATCAGCGTCTGCGCCACGGCGATCGCCACGCCGAAGGGCAGGACTTCGGGAATGACCGCGGGCAGGATCAGCGTGGCCAGTTTGAAGAAGTTCGCCGCCGATTGCCCAGAGGTTGTTACCAGGTTGATGCGCTGGAGCACCTGCGTGGTCCACGCGATCGCGAGCGTCGATGTGACGGCGATGAGGAAAATCGTCGTCATTCGGCGCAGTATGTATCGCTCGAAGATCGAAAATGGCATGCCTGTCCGATATCGCGTCGCGTACGCTCAGTCCCCACCGGTGCCGACGGCCCGGATCACTGTATCTTGTTACACGCATCTTGGCTAACAAACGGCCAATAAGTGCAGTTAACGGTTTATTGATCGCACGTCGAGCCTTGCCAAGCGCGGCAAAAGAACCAAGATCACGGGCTCGATGCCTCGTCTGCGATCGCCGCGCGGGGCCAAAAATCCGTCGACACCATTTGGGGATGCTATGACTTCTCGACTTTCCATCAGTTTTACCAGGCTCGGCGTTCCGAAAAAGGGAACGGTGATCGTACTGGCCGGCAGCGGCGGCGCATTGTCGGATTCCGCCTGGGCCTGCGATCCCGACAAGCTGTTCGAGCGCGCTTTCGCCTCCGCCGGATTCAAGGGCAAGCTTGCGGGCAGCGTCGAGATCCTCGCCCCCTCCGGGCATGGCTATGAGCGTCTCGTTGCGATTGGGGCCGGAGATGCGGAAAAGCGGGACGAGCAGGCCTGGATGCGAATGGGCGGCGCAGCGGCCGGCGCCACGGCCAGGGCCGGCGAGCTCTCCGTGATCCTCGACCTTCCCGGCGAGGAGGCCGATACCGCTCAAGTCTCGAGCTTCGCGCTTGGCATGATCCTGCGCGCCTACAAGTTCGACAAATACAAGACCAAAAGCCGAGAAAACGGCAATGGTGACAATGGCGCCGCCGGGACCGACAAGCCGGTGAAGGTTGCGATCCACTGCGCCAATCCGACCGCCGCGCGCAAGGCGTTCGCAGGCGTCGAGGCGGTCGCCGACGGCGTCGTGCTTGCCCGCAATCTCGTCAACGAACCGGCCAATGTGCTCGGCCCTGTTGAATTCGCGGAAGCCGCGAAAAAGCTCGAGGCGCTTGGCGTCGAGGTCGAGATCCTGACCGAAAAGGAGATGAAGAAACTCAAGATGCATGCGCTGCTGGGCGTCGCACAGGGCTCGGTTCGCCCGCCGCGCATGGCGGTCATGCGCTGGAACGGCGGCAAGGCGAAAACCAGGCCCGTCGCCTTCATCGGCAAGGGGGTTGTGTTCGACACCGGCGGCATTTCGATCAAGCCGGCCGGCGGCATGGAGGACATGAAGGGCGACATGGGCGGCGCGGCGGCCGTGACCGGCCTGATGCACGTGCTGGCCGCCCGCAAGGCAAAGGCGAACGTGGTCGGCGTTATCGGCCTCGTCGAGAACATGCCCGACGGCAACGCGCAGCGCCCCGGCGACATTGTCACCTCGATGAACGGCCAGACCATCGAGGTCATCAATACCGATGCGGAGGGCCGCCTGGTGTTGTGCGACGCGCTGCACTACGCCAACGAGCGTTTCAAGCCGCAATTCATGATCAATCTGGCGACCCTGACCGGCGCAATCATCGTGGCGCTGGGCCATCATCACGCCGGGCTGTTCTCCAATGACGATGAACTGGCCGGGCGGCTGACCGGCGCCGGCGATGTCACCGGCGAGAAGGTCTGGCGTATGCCGCTGGGCGACGAATACGACAAGCTGATCGACTCCAAAAATGCCGACATGAAGAACACTGGCGGCCGCTATGCCGGGGCGATCACGGCGGCGCAGTTCCTCAAGCGTTTCGTCGGCGACACGCCCTGGGCGCATCTCGATGTCGCGGGTACCGCCATGGGGTCGCCGTCGAGCGACATTTCCAAGGGCTGGGCCTCCGGTTTCGGCGTGCGCCTGCTCGATCGCCTGGTCCACGACCACTACGAGGACTGAAACCCGCGCCGATGACCGAAATCCTGTTCTACCACCTGACCGAATCGACGCTGGAGAAAGCCCTGCCGGCGCTGCTGGAGCGCAGCGTCGAGCGCGGCTGGCAGGTGGTGGTCCAGACCGGGTCGGACGAACGCCGCGACGCGCTCGATCAGCATCTGTGGGTCTATCGTGACGACAGCTTCCTGGCGCACGCGACCGACCGCGAGGAACATGTCGCCGATCAACCCGTCCTGCTGACGACGGGGGAGGCCAATCCCAACGGCGCCGCGATCCGTTTCATGGTCGACGGGGCGGTGCCGCCGCCGCTCGACGCCTATGAACGCGCGGTGTTCATGTTCGACGGCCACGACGCCGACCAGTTGCAGGGCGCGCGGACCCAATGGACGGCGATGAAGTCGGCCGGCCACCAGGTGACCTATTGGCAGCAGACCGCCGAGGGACGCTGGGAACGCAAGGCATGAGCTCCGACCCGACATCGGAAGAGTTCCGCCGCCGCCGCGCGGCGTTGAAGGCGCGGATAGACCCGCTCGACCGCGACCTTGAACCCGATCTGGAAGGGCGGCGCGCCTTTTTCGACACCGTCTACGACATGGCCGGCGGCGACGCGGCCGCCGTGCCGTGGGCAGATATGCGGCCCAAGGACAAGCTTGCCGAATGGCTGGCCGCCAATCCGGGCGAGGGCAGGCGGGCGATCGACATCGCCCGCGGGCTTGGCGACAATGCCGAGGCGATGGCCGCCGCCGGCTACGACACCGTCGCCTTCGACCTTGCCGGCAAGGCGATCGACTGGGCGAAAAAACGCTTTCCCGACAGCCCGGTCGACTACCGCACGGCGAGCCTGACCGAACCGCCCTCCGAATGGCTCGGCGCATTTGATCTCGTCCACGAGTGCTACACCATCCAGTCCGTTCCGCCGGAGATGCACGAACGCTTTTCGCGCGCGGCCGCCGATCTCGTGAAGCCGGGCGGAACCCTGCTGATCTATGCGCGCAAGCGCGCCGAGGATGCGCCCGCCGACGGCCCGCCCTGGCCGCTCAAGCCGTCGGAAACCGCAATCTTCGCCGATTTTGGTTTTACGCCCCTGCGGTGCGAGGATTTCGAGATCGTTCGCCCGGATCGCCGCATCGCCCACGAGTTCGCGGTGTGGAAGAAGGCCGGCTGACGCATCACATCGTCAGCGGGTGCGCCCGGTAGACCGCCTGGATCTCGGCCATCACCTCGTCGGTCAGCGGAATGTCCGCGGCGCCGATATCGGTCTTCAACTGGTCCATGTTCGTTGCGCCGATGATCACCGACAGCATGAACGGCCGGGTCAGCGCCCAGGCCAGCGCCATTTGCGCCGGATCGAGCCCGTGCCCGGCCGCGATGGCGAGATATGCATCGAGCGCCTTGACCGAATGTTCGTTCCAGCGCCCGTTGAGGTCCGGCTGCATCGATTTGCGCGAGCCTTCCGGCACTGCCCCGGCGGCATATTTGCCGGTCAGCATGCCCGCGGCCAGCGGCGAGAACGCCATCAGCCGGACGTCCTCGTGATGGGCGAGCTCGGCGAAGTCGGTGTCGAAGATGCGGTGCAGCAGCGAATACTCGTTCTGGATCGAGGCAATGCGCGGCCAGTCCCTGGCCTCCGCGATGCGCAGATATTGCGCCGTGCCCCACACGGTCTCGTTGGACAGGCCGAGCGCGCGGATCTTGCCTTCCCTGGCCAGCGTGTCCGCCGCTTCCAGGATGTCGGCGGTCTCGTCCATCATCTTCGCCGTGTCCTGGCGCGACGGATCGTATTTCCAGGTCTGGCGGAAATGGTAGGAGCCGCGGTTCGGCCAGTGCAGCTGGTAAAGGTCGAGATAGTCGGTCTTCAGCCGCTTCAGGCTATCGTCGAGCGCGATCCTGAGCGTCCTGCCGGAGATCGCCGCGCCGTCGCGCACCACATCCGATCCCTTGCCCGCGACCTTCGAGGCCAGCACGATGTCGCCGCGCCGTCCGGACTTTTTGATCCAGCTGCCGATGAACGCCTCGGTCCGTCCGGCGGTTTCGCGCAGCCTTGGCGTGGTCGGGTAGATCTCGGCGGTGTCGATGAAATTGATGCCGCGGTCGAGCGCGAAATCGATCTGTGCATGCGCCTCGGCTTCGCTGTTCTGCGAACCCCAGGTCATCGACCCGAGGCAGAGTTCGGACACTGAAATCCCGGTGCGGCCGAGCGGCTTCATCTTCATGCGGTCTGGTTCCTGCTGTTGCCTTTGACAGGTGCGAACCTAGTCGCCGGCGCGGGCTTGTCCAGAGCCGCGGGAACTTGCCGCCGTTCCGCGCCGCTTCCTCAGGCGGCGCTGCGGTGGCGCTGGCCGAGCGACTTGCTGGTCACGAAGCTGGCGACGCGGCGGTTGAGCTCGTCGGTCTTGCGCGCCAGTTCGGCGATCGAGGCGGCGGTTTCCTCGGCCATGGCCGCGTTCTGCTGCGTGGAACGGTCCATCTCGGTCACCGAGACGTTGATTTCCTCGATGCCGCCGCGCTGCTCGCGGCTGGTCTCGATGATCGCCTGAACATGGGCGTGGATCTCGTCGATATTGCCCTGGATCAGCGCCAGCGCCTCGCCGGTCTGCTTAACCAGACCGACGCCCGTTTCCACCTGAGCGGTCGAGGTGTTGATCAACTCGCTGATCTCCTTGGCGGCGCCCGACGAGCGCTGCGCGAGCTCGCGCACCTCCTGCGCCACAACCGCGAAGCCCTTGCCCGCCTCGCCGGCGCGCGCGGCTTCCACGCCGGCATTGAGCGCCAGCAGGTTGGTCTGGAAGGCGATCTCGTCGATCACGCCGATGATGTTGCGGACCTTGCGCGACGATTCCTCGATCCGGTCCATCGCGGTGACCGCGGAGCCGACCACGCCAACCGACCGCTCGGCGCTGCCCTTGGTGTCCGTCGCCTTGGCGCCGGCTTCCTCGGCGCGCTCCGACGACGACCGAACCGTCTCGGTGATCTCGGTCAGCGCGGCGGCGGCTTCCTCGATCGCGCTGGCCTGGCTCTCGGTGCGCCGCGACAGCTTCTCCGCCGCCTTGCTGAGCGCCGCCGAGGCGTCGTGGATGGTCTCGGAATTGGCGCCGATATCGGCCAGCGCGCTGTCGAGCTGTTCCATCGAATGGTTGAAGTCGGTGCGAAGCTGGTCGAGCGCGCCGACGAAGGGCGTCTCGATGCGCGCGCTCAGATTGCCGCTGGCGGCTTCCTTCAGCCCCTTGGCAAGCGCGTCGACGGCATGCTGGAGCTGTTCGGCCGCGGCCGCCTTCTCCTGCTCGCGCCGGGCGCGGTCCCGCTCGGCCTGCTCGGCCTGGCGGGTAGCGTCGCCCTCGATGCGCGCCTTTTCCAGCGCGTTCGACTTGAACGACTGCAGCGCCGCCGCCATGGTCCCGATCTCGTCGTGGCGGTCCTGCTCGGCCACCTCGATGTCGGTGTCGCCGGCATTGAGGCGATTCATCAGCTCGGAGAGCCTGACCAGCGGCTTGGTCAGGCTGCCGGATACGAAGGCGCCGATCAGCGCCATCACCGCCATCACGCCGACGGTGACCCAGAACGCCGACCAGGCGAGGTGATGCGCGTCGGCCAGGATCGAGCTGGCCTTCTGCCCGACGGCCATGAGATAGGCGGTGCCGAGCACGTTGACCGGCTCGTAGGCATAGTAGAAGTCCTCGCCGCTGTCGGTGACGAAGGTCGCGCCGCGCTTGCCCGCCCTGGCGGCGGCGGCCAGGTCGGCCGGCACCTTGCCGTCGAGCGCGGCCATCATCCGCGCCGTGCGCAGCGTCCCGTCCGGCTTGATCAGCATGCTTTCGTCGACGGCGCTGTCCTTGTCGTAATCGGTCACCAGCGCGGTCAGCTTGGCGGTCCCGATGCGCGCGGCGACGATACCGTTTTTCAGCCGCATGCCGTAGGCCGAACGGTAGAGCGGCCGGCCGAAGAAGATCGACTGCGAGCCGTCGGCGGCGGCGTAGGCCACGAAGTCGGAGACCGACAGCTCGTCGGGCGCATCGTCGCCCTGGGCGTCGATCGACTCCTTGAGCGCCTTGAGCGGCCCCAGCGCCGGGTCCTCGTCGACATTCGTCAGGAGTTCCGGGCCCTTGGTGACGGAATAGATCACCGTGCCGTCATTGTGCATCAGGTAGATGTCGCTGAGCTGGTTGTCGCGCCAGGCCCGCGCGATCAACTCGTGGATGCCGGCGTGGATCTTGGAATAGGTGAGCTTGGACTGGTCGCCCAGCGTCGCCACCCGGTCGGCCTCGGGGCGGTTGTCGCCCTGGAAATGGGCCAGGATGTCGTCATGCTCCGCCTTGAGCCGGTCGGACATGGAATCGACGGCCTCGGCCAGCGTGTTGTTCAGCGACAGGTCGCGGATCACCGGATCGATGCGCCTGAACTGCGACTTCAGCGTCTCCGACTCGTTCTGCGCGATCATCGACAGCCGCAATTCGCTGGCCCTCACCAGGCTGTCCTTGCCGATCTGGTAGCTCAGCAGCCCGACCGACAGGCAGCCGACGAAGGTGGCCCCGATCACCAGTGCTGCGACTTTCGACTTGATTGACAGATGTGCCGAGAGCTTCAGCTTCCCCAATGCGCCGTTCACGTCCACCCCCTTGAACCCCGCCCGCGGGCGGGTTTGCGGTCGCGCATCGGGCGAAGTTCAGCGCACCGGATGCTCCGGTCCGTTGTTTCAGTTTCAGCTTAATTTTGTGTAAAATATCTGACACCGGAGACTTGCCGGAAAGCGGCCGCCCTGCTGTTCGCGCCGACTTTCTTGCCTCCCTCAACAGCGGGGAGGCGCACGCGCCTGATCCTCGCCACGCCCGCTTTCGCGTCTGGCCATT
>JBNLDE010000228.1:0-12547 GCA_050304175.1 Zhengella sp.
GTAGGGGATCTTGACAGTGCCGAACCCGGATTCGCGGCCCCAGATCGCAAGGATGATGCGCGGCGGCACGCCGGTGGCTTTTTCGATCGCAGCCAATGTCTTGCGGTATTTGGCCAGGCGTGCCTTGCCGCCGCGTTCCACGGCCGCGACCGTGCCGCGATTGAAATACTTGCCCGGCGAACCGAACTCGGCCTGGTGCTGGACCTTCGGCGTCTTCGGCCTGGAGCCGGGCGGCACCAGATCGGGCAGCTTCCAGTTGAGCGTCACCCCCTTGAAGGCGGTATTGAAGGTTTGCGCCGACACGCCGCGCGATCGCGCCTGCGGCCACAAATCGTTCTGCAGCCAGGCCTGGAACTGGGCCTCGACCGCCGCGCGGTTCTGGGCACGGGCGGGAACGGCTGCGAGCGACACGACTAACAGTACGGCGGCCCAAAGGGCGATCGCGGCGCAGATATGCGGTCGTGCCATCCAAGTCTCCCTGCGCGCCGGCTCCTAAAACGCCGTGCGCGATTTCAGCGCCGCCGCCAGCGTGCCGTCGTCGAGATAGTCGAGCTCGCCGCCGACCGGCACGCCGTGGGCAAGCCGCGTGACCTTGACGTCGAGGCCGGCCAGTTGGTCTGTGATGTAGTGCGCGGTGGTCTGGCCCTCAACCGTCGCGTTGACCGCCAGGATGATCTCGCTGACGCCGCCGGCTGAAACCCGCTCAACCAGTTGCCGGATCGTCAGGTCGTCGGGCCCGACGCCGTCGAGCGGCGACAGCGTGCCGCCCAGCACATGGTAGCGCGCATTGCTCATCGCCGCCGCGCGTTCCAGCGCCCACAGGTCGGCGACATCCTCGACCACGATGATCGTGGTCCCGTCGCGGCGCGGATCGGTGCAAATCATGCACGGATCGGCGGTATCGACATTGCCGCAGACCGAACAGACCCGCACCTTGTCGTGCGCGTCGGCCATGGCCTGGGCCAGCGGGCCCATCAGCTGCTCCTTCTTCTTGATCAGGTGCAGCGCGGCGCGGCGCGCGGACCGCGGCCCCAGCCCCGGCACCTTGGCCAGCAACTGGATCAGCTTCTCGATTTCGGGCCCTGCGATTCGCTTCGACATGGGTGAGATTTAGGCGCAAAAGGGCGCCGAGACCAGTGGTGCAATTGCCGCCAGATTGCCTGATCGGGCCGCGGGTCGGGCAATATGGTATTGTTCGGCGGACCCAACGGGGAGGAGACGCAATGGAAACGTCCTTGTTACTTGCCAAGCTGATCGGGACGACGATGCTGATCTTCGGTCTCCATGTCATGATCGGCGTGGACAGCATGCGCCGCGTCGGCCGCGAATTCCTCGACAGCGAGGCCCTGATCTTCATTTCGGGCATCATCACGCTGCCTGTCGGATTGGCGATCGTCATTACGCACAATGTCTGGACCGCCGACTGGCGCGTGCTGATCACGTTGTTCGGATGGATCGCCGTCGTCGCCGGCGTCGCGCGCCTGACGCTGAGCCGCCAGATCATGTCACTTGGAGAAAAGATGCTGGAGAGCCGGGCGATGATCATGGTGCCCGGCGCGGTCATGGCGCTGGTCGGCGGCTACCTCGCCTGGCGCGGGTTCCTCGGCTGAAAACCGGCGGCCGGCAAACCGGGCATCATGGTTACCAAATGGTTACGAATTCGGCGCACCATGGGGCATCGATTCGACGGAGGGTGCCATGACCAAGGTCGCGATTCGCAAAGCCACCGAGAATGACCGGGAGATTCTCGAGACGTTGATCGGCGAATGCTATTCGCAGGTCTATCCCGGCTGGTACGAGGCCGACGTGCTGTCGGACGCCTTGCCGATCATGCTCAGGATCGACCCTGCGCTGCTGGCGTCAGGCCACTACTTCACCGCCATCAGCGACGGCGAGACCGCCGGCTGCGGCGGCTGGAGCGTGGCGACACCGGACACCGGAACAACCGAGCCGGCGACCGGGCATATCCGCCATTTCGCGACCCATCCCAGGTTCATGCGCAGCGGCATCGGCGGCGCGATCATCGACACGTGCATGAACGAGGCGAAGGCCGAAGGCGTGTCGCGGCTGCGGTGTTTTTCCAGCCGGCCCGCGGAGGCCTTCTACGGCCGTCACGGGTTCCGGCGCGTCGACGAGGTCAACATCATGCTCGGCGACAGCGTCACATTTCCCGCCGTGCTGATGGAAAAGGCGCTCGGGTAAAACGGACCGCCGTCTATCGCTAAGAGCGGTCGTCAACGACAATGTAAAATGTGACCGGCCGCCCCGTCTCGTTGCGGAATTCGTGCTCGCAGTCGGCGGGATAGAAGAACGAGCCACCGGTTTCGACCGTGAAGCGCCTGCCGTCAACGACGACGACCAGCTCTCCGTCATGCACCGCAAGATATTCCTCCACCCCGGCGTGGTGCGGCGGAAAGCGCGCCGACTGGCCGGCCGGCAGTACATTGAACGCGAAATCGACGGAGCCGTCCTCGAACAACGGCGAAAGCGAACGCCGCTCGAAGCCGGTCTGCGGATCGCGAAACACAGCCTGTTCGGATTTGCCGATCTTCCGCGGTTGGCGCGGCCGCGGATCACCGAGCAATTGCGAGAGGCTTGCCTGCAGTCCGGCGGCCAACTTTCCGAGCACGGTCGCCGTCGGAACCGACACGCCGCGCTCGATTTTCGAAATCATCGCGCGGCTCACCCCGGATAGCTCTGCAAGCTGATCGAGGGTGAGACCGGCCGTCGATCGCAGGCGGCGGAGATTGTCCGCCAGATTGGCCTCGCTGCCGGCGGAAGGGGTCGATTTCGTTGCCATCCAGTTCCTCTATGCCGCCTCGCCCGGCAGCCGGCGCATAGTCCTTCCGAATGCTGCGCGCGTAACCTGCAGGACCCTAACTACCATGGCCAAGCCCGGCAAGATTGCGGCTTGATCCAGCGCAGATTCTACTATAGTAGAATTTCGGGTGACCGATTGCAGGGGAATGTGATGCGTATTCTGGTTCTTGGCGCAGGTGGTATCGGCGGCTATTTCGGCGGCCGGCTGGCGGCTTCCGGTGTCGATGTGTCATTCCTGGTGAGGCCGGCCCGTGCCGCCCAACTTGCCCAAGGGGGACTGGTCATCGCCAGCCCGCTTGGCGATCTCAAACTAGATATCGAGACGCTGACAGCGGTGGCATCCCCCTTCGACGCGGTCCTGCTTGCCTGCAAGGCCTATGACCTTGGCGGCGCGATCGAGGCGATCGCCCCGGCGATCGGGCCCTCAACGCTGATCGTGCCGCTGCTCAACGGCATCGCCCATCTCGACATTCTCGATTCGCGGTTCGGGGCGGAGCATGTGACCGGCGGACTTTGTCACATTGGCGTTGTAATGACCGAACCCGGCGCGATCCGGCACCTCAACACCCTCCAGCGTTTCGTCCTCGGGGCGCGGCAACCGCGTCAGGCCGAAGCGGTCGAAAGGCTTCACGGCGTACTCGTTCGCGGCGGATTCGCGCCGGCCCGCAGCGACGCGATCCTGCAGGACATGTGGGAGAAGTTCGTGTTTCTCGCCGCCTATGCTGGAATGACGACGCTGATGCGCGCTCCTGTCGGCGCGATCGTTTCGGCATCGGAAGGCGAAATCCTGATGCGCGAAATGCTCGACGAATGCGCGGCGACCGCGACGGCAGCCGGATACAAGCCGCGGCCGGACGCCTTAGCGCAGATGCAGGCGACCCTGAACGAGAAAGGTTCGACCGGCACCGCCTCGATGCTGCGCGACATGGAACGCGGCGGCCGGACCGAGCACGATCACATCATCGGCGACATGCTGGCGCGAGCGCGCAAGGCTGGTATCGCCGCTCCGCTTCTGCGGGTCAGCCTCGCTCATATGCAAATCTATGCTGCCCTGAATTCCGGCGCGGTCCTGCAATGAACCAGATACGATCGAGCGCCTGGCTGAGCGGCTTGCTGGGCGTGCTCATCTTCAGCGGTTCGCTACCTGCGACGCGGCTTGCCCTGCGCGGATTCGACCCGCTTTTTCTCACCTATGCGCGGGCCGCAATTGCGGGTTCGATCGGCATTTTCCTGCTGGGGGCATTGAAGGAAAAACGGCCGCGCCGGGAAGAGTTGTCGGGCGTGCTGATCACGGCCGCCGGGGTCGTCGTCGGGTTCCCGCTCCTGACGGCCATAGCGTTGCAGCACATCACCGCCGCGCGCGGCCTTGTGTATATCGCGCTGCTCCCGGTGGCGACCGCCCTCTTCGCGGTCTTGCGCGCCGGGGAACGGCCGCGGCCCGCATTCTGGCTGTTCTCGTTTTCCGCCAGCGCCATTGTCATGACCTTTGCATTCACGACCGGAAGAATGTCCGGGTCACTAACCGGCGATCTGGCGATGTTTGCGGCAATTATTGTCTGCGGGCTCGGCTATGCCGAGGGAGGCCGGCTGTCGCGGCGGCTCGGCGGCTGGCAGGTGATATGCTGGTCGCTGTCGATCGCGCTACCGGTCATGTTGCCGCTGGCGATACTGGGGCGTCCGGCCAGCCTGGCGGGCATCGACGCCGCCTCGGTTGCCGCCCTCGTCTATGTCGGGCTGTTCAGCATGCTGATCGGCTTTGTGTTCTGGTACCAGGGCCTTGCCCGGGGCGGCATCGCCTCCGTCGGGCAATTGCAGTTCCTGCAACCGTTCATCGGTCTGATGCTGTCCGCGGCAATTCTCGGAGAATCGGTCGGTGCCGGACTGGTCGCCGTCACCGCGTTGGTCATCTGCTGTGTCGCCGCAGCCAGACGTTTTGCATGACCACGGCGCAAGCCCTCAGAACGGCAATTTCATCCCGGGCGGAATCGGCAGGCCGGCGGTCAGTTCCTGGGTCTTTTCGGCGACGATCTGCTCGACCTTGGCTTTGGCCTCGTTGTGGGCGGCAATGACCAGGTCTTCGAGGATCTCGACATCGTCCTCGGAAAACATCGACGGATCGATCTTCAGGGCACGCATCTCGCCCTTGCCGGACAAGGTCACCGTCACCATGCCGCCGCCCGCCTTGCCCTCGGCGGTGACATTGGCCATCTCTTCCTGCATGGCCTGCATTTTCTGCTGCATTTCCTTGGCCTTGCTCATCAGGCCCATCAGGTCTTTCATCTCGGTCTCCGTCCGTAATCAGAGTTCGTCGTCGTCGCCGTCCGGCTCGGGCGCCGGCGGCAGTTCGTCCCCGACTTCGGCATCGGGGATGCGCACGTCGGTAATCCGGGCGCCGGGAAACCGCGCCAGGATCGCGGCGACGGCGGGGTCGGAGCGGGCGTCGAGCAGGCGGGTCTCGTGCGCGGCGCGTTCGATCTCGGCCAGGGTTTGCGCGCCGGCCTGGTGCGACAGCGAAACCACCCAGCGGCGACCGGTCCAGTCGGTCAGCTTGCGCGTGATGTCGCCCAGCAGCGTCTTGGGCGCGTCGTCGGTGAGGCCGACCTCGATACGGCCGGGTTCGATGGAAACCAGCCGGACGCAACGCTTGACCATCACCTTGAAAGCCATGTCGCGGCGCGCGTCGGCCAGCGCGACGATGTCCTCCAGCGAGGCGAGCGGAACGGCGTCGCCGTCGGGCTCCGCCTGCCCGACCTCGGCCCTCGCCGCGGGCGCCGGATCGGACGAATGTTCGACCAGGCGCATTGTCTGGCCGCCGGGGCCGGCGGACGTCATGCGCCCCGCGGCGACCGCGTGGGCGCCGCCGCCGTTTTGCGGCGGAGGCGCGGACGACCGTTGCGTGGCGGGCGCCGCCGGCGCAGTGCCCGCGCTTTCGCCCGCCTGCCTGATCGCCTCGTCCAGCGTCGGCAGGTCGGCGGCATGCGCGATGCGGACCAGCACCATCTCGGCAGCGGCGTAGGGCTGATTGGACGCCTCCACCTCGCTGATTCCCCTGAGCAGCATCTGCCAGGCGCGCGACAGGGCGCGGACCGGCAGCTCGCCGGACATTGTGCCGCCGCGGGTGCGCTCGTCCTCGCTGAGCGAAGCGTCGTCGGCCGCCTCGGGTACGAAACGCAGCCGGGTGACAAGGTGGTTGAACCGGGCAAGGTCGTTCAGAACCACGACCGGGTCGGCGCCGGCATCGTATTGAGAACGGAATTCGGCGAGTGCGGCCGGCAGGTCGCCCTTCATCAGGTGCTCGAACAGGTCGATGACGCGGGCGCGGTCTGCCAGCCCGAGCATCGACCGGACGGCCTCGGTCGTCACCTCGCCGCCGCCATGGGCGATTGCCTGGTCAAGGATCGACAGCGAATCGCGCACCGAGCCTTCCGCGGCACGGGCGATCATGCCCAGCGCATCGGCGTCGGTGGTCACCTTCTCCTTGTCCGCGATTTCGGCCAGGTGCTTCATCAGCACACCGGCCTCGACGCGGCGCAGGTCGAAGCGCTGGCAGCGCGACAGCACCGTGATCGGCACCTTGCGGATTTCGGTGGTAGCGAAAATGAACTTCACATGCGGCGGCGGCTCTTCCAGCGTCTTGAGCATGGCGTTGAAGGCGCCGCCCGACAGCATGTGCACTTCGTCGATGATGTAGACCTTGTAGCGCGCCGAAGTCGGCCGGTAGCGCACCTGCTCCAGGATGTCGCGCATGTTGTCGACACCGGTGTGGGAGGCGGCATCCATCTCGACCACAT
This sequence comes from Zhengella sp., assembly GCA_050304175.1. Taxonomy (GTDB): domain Bacteria; phylum Pseudomonadota; class Alphaproteobacteria; order Rhizobiales; family Rhizobiaceae; genus JAIOIW01. The sequence continues at coordinate 6,612 of JBNLDE010000228.1, forward strand.
CGACATGGCGGCCTTCCATGATCGCGGCGCAGTGGACGCCGGGCGTCGTCAGGTCGATTGACGGCGCGTTGACGGTATCGGTCTCGTAGTTGAGCGCGCGGGCCAGGATGCGCGCCGTCGTGGTCTTGCCAACGCCGCGCACGCCGGTCAGCATCCAGGCCTGCGCGATACGGCCGGACTTGAACGCGTTGGTCAGCGTGCGCACCATCGGTTCCTGGCCGATCAGGTCGGAAAAATCGCGCGGCCGGTACTTGCGCGCCAGTACGCGATAGGCGCCGTCGGCGTGCGCTTGGGTCTCAGTGGTGTCTTGCGTGTCGCTCATTGCGGGAAACGCACTCCTTCATGAGCGCCAAGTGTTGCCGCCGAACCGGGCCGGGTCAATGGCGAAGGCCGGAAAGAAGGGAGTTATGCAAGCGTCAGTGGGCACTGGCCGCCATAAGGTGGGAGGCTGGCACGGTGACCCGTGCCGGGCTCGTTAGGGCTGCTTCCTTCCGGACCTGACCCGGTTGGCGAGTGGCCCGTCCACCACCAACCTCCCGCCGCCCATATCGGCAATCGGTGCGACAAATGCAAGAGGCCGCGCCCGCTATGAAGCCCCGGACCGCGGCAATCGGGCCCATACGACGAAAAAACACGAGACTCGTGGCCGATTTGCAGGCACTCTTGCAATCATGACCGAACAGGGAACCCCCGGCACGATGTTGCCACGCAAGAAGGCAGGCTTTGAACTGGATACCCGGCTGGAGGCGGATACCTGCCCGGTGCTGTGGCTCAATCTGTGCGAAGCGCGGTTGATGGACGACCGCCGCTGGCCCTGGCTGATCCTCATCCCGCAACGCCCGGGCGTCGAGGAAATCCACGACCTCACCCCGCTCGACCAGGCCATGCTGACCTTCGAGACCAATCTCGTCGCCGCCGCGCTGAAACAGGCCACGGGATGTGGCAAAATCAATTCGGGCGTGCTCGGCAATGTCGTCAGCCAGTTGCACTTCCACATCGTTGCGCGTAACCCGGGCGACACCAACTGGCCGGGGCCCGTCTGGGGCGTCGGCGAACGCGAGCCCTACCGCAAGGAAGACCGCCACCAAATGATCTCGAGGATCAAGACAGCGATTTCCTCCCAGCATATCTGACACCTTAATCGACCGGATCCTCCCATGAAATTCCCCGTTTTTTCCGCCGGCGAAGAGCCCAGCGCGCGCACCGGTTTCTCCGGCAACCGGATCGACCGGCAGTCGGAACACCGTCCGGATGACGCCGCCGAAAAGGCGCTCGACGATCCTGCGGCGCGCATCCTGCTCGCCCGCGGCGGCCGCCTGTTCCTCGAACTCGGCGCTGACGGCGTACTTGCGGGCTGGCACGACACGGCGACGGCAAACGCGCTCGGCGCCCGTTTCGACCAGGCGGTTCTGCTCGGCCGCCTCGACGGCCGTCCGCTGCTGGCGGCGCCCTCGTCGGCCGATGTTGAGGGGTTGCCGGAAGGCATCAAAGCTATCGACTACCGTTCGGTCTACGTGCAGGGCCTGCTCAACCGCGAGGACGAGGGTGCGCTGGCGCAGGGCGCGGCGCTGCTCGCCTGGCATTCCAACCACCGTTTTTGCGGGCGTTGCGGCGGACCGACCCAGATGCGTGCCGGCGGCTACAAGCGGGTTTGCAGCCAGTGCGAGGCCGAGCTTTTCCCGCGCACAGACCCCGTCACCATCATGCTGACCGTGTCCGGCGACCGCTGCCTGATGGGGCGCAGTCCGCATTTCACGCCGGCGATGTATTCCTGCCTGGCCGGATTCGTCGAACCCGGGGAAACCATCGAGGATGCGGTCCGGCGCGAGACGCTGGAAGAATCCGGCATCCGTGTCGGGCGCGTCGCCTATCATGCCAGCCAACCCTGGCCGTTTCCCTATTCGCTGATGATCGGTTGCTACGGCGAGGCGCTCAGCGAGGACATCCATGCCGACCTGACCGAACTGGAGGATTGCCGCTGGTTCACCAGGGCCGAGGTGCGCGAGATGCTCGCACGCCCCTATGACGGCGAATTGCCGTCGGTGCCGCCGAAGGGCGCCATCGCCACCCGGCTGATCGCCGACTGGGTGGCAGCGGGGTAGCCCCTCGCCTATTCCCCGTCGGCTTCCTCGCGCTGGGCCTCGCGAAACGGATGCGTGGGATAGACGCCAAGGATGTTCACGTCACGCGAGAAAAAGGTGAGCTCTTCGAGCGCCAGCTTGACCGGGCGGTCTTCCGGGTGCCCCTCGATATCGGCGTAGAACTGGGTGGCGAAGAACTTGCCGCCGGTCTGATAGCTTTCCAGCTTGGTCATGTTGACGCCGTTGGTGGCGAAACCGCCCATGGCCTTGTAGAGGGCAGCCGGCAGGTTGCGCACGCGAAAGACGAATGTCGTCATCATCTTCACGCCCGGCTGCGCCTCGGCCCAATCCTTGGTTTTCGACAACACGACGAAACGGGTCACGTTGTAGTCGAAATCCTCGACGTCCTCGGCAATGATCTCCATTCCGTAAAGGTCGGCGGCGAGACGCGGCGCAAGCGCTGCGCGCGAACGGTCGCCAAGCTCGGCGACGAGGCGCGCCGCCCCCGCCGTGTCGCCCGCCACTTCAGGCTTCCAGCGGTGTTTGCGGATAACCTTGCGGCACTGGCCGAGCGCGTGGATGTGGCTGTGCACCGACTTGATGTCCGAGAGCTGCGTGCCGGGCAGGACCATCAGCTGGAAATGGATCGGCAGGAAATATTCGCCGACGATGTGCAGGCGCGATTCGGGCAACAGGTGGTGAATATCGGCGACGCGGCCGGCGATCGTGTTTTCGATCGGGATCATCGCCAGGTCGGCCTTGCCGGTCTCGACCGCATTGAAGGCATCCTCGAAGGTCGGGCAGGGCATCGGCTCCATCGACGGGTACACGTCGCGACAGGCGGTGTCGGAATTGGCGCCCGGCTCTCCCTGGAACGCAATCCTGTTGGTTTTCTCGCTCATTCCTGAATTCCTTGGGTAAGAATCTTGCGGGCGCGCTCCAGATCGGCGGGCGTGTCGACACCGAGCGGGACGGCGGCAACGATTCGGGCGTCGATGCGCATGCCCGCTTCGAGCGCGCGCAACTGCTCCAGCTTTTCGCGTTTTTCGAGAACCGACGGCGACAGCGCCACGAAGCGTTCGAGCGCCTTGCGGCGATAGGCGTAAAGCCCGATGTGATGATAGTGCGGCCCCTCGCCCCATGGTGCGGTGGCGCGCGTGAAGTAGAGCGCCCGCAAACGGCCGGCGCCGACGGGCGATCCGACCAGCTTGACCACATTGGGATTGGTTCGCTCGTCCTCGTTCGTGATTTCGACCGCCAGCGTGGCGATGTCGACCGTCGCGTCGTCCATCGGGCCGAGCGCCGCGCGAACGGTCTCCGGCGCGATGGTCGGCAGATCACCCTGGACATTGACCACGATATCGACCGTGCCATCGGGATCGACAGCCTGCAGGGCCTCGAAAATACGGTCGGAACCCGACTCGTGGTCGCCGCGCGTCATCTGCGCCTCGAACCCGTTGGCCCGCACCGCCGCAGCAATCTCCTCGGAGTCCGTCGCGACGACGACCCGGCCGATCCCGCTCTCGGCGGCCCGGCGCGCGACGTGAACGATCATCGGCACGCCGCCAATGTCGGCGAGGGGCTTTCCCGGCAGCCGGGTAGACGCCATGCGGGCTGGAATGAGAACGAGCGTGTTCATGAGCAATTCGTTGGCTGCGGCAACTGACTAAGTGGCAAAAAGTCTCACGTGGATGCGCTCTTATATGTGTTGCAACGGCGAAGCAAAAGACATAGTTTCCGCCGCAATTCGCACCGGCCTTGCTGGCTTGGGGGCGTGGGCACGTGCCGCTGCGGCAAGGGGATTGCCGTGGGCCGAAAGCAAAAGACGCAGGAGCCTGAGGGAATGGATTCGTTCGAAGTCACTAAAATCATAGGCGGCGTTCTGGCCACCATTTTTGTCATTTTCACCATCTCACTCGTATCGGACGCCATCTTCGAAAGCCCTGCCCCTGAAAAGGAAGGCTTCATGATCGCCGCGGCCGAAGGCGAGTCGAACGCGGGCGAAGCCGCCAAGGAAGAAGCGCCTGTCGAGCAGATCGGTCCGATGCTGGCCAGCGCCGACGCGGCGGCCGGCGAGAAGGTCTACAAGAAGTGCGCGGCCTGCCACACGATCGAACAGGGCGGCGCCAACAAGGTCGGCCCGAATCTCTGGAACATCGTGAACCGCCCGGTCGCCAGCCACGAGGGCTTCAGCTACTCCGCGGCGATGAAAGAACATGCCGACGGCGGCAAGGTCTGGGACTACCAGGACCTGTCGGAATTCATCACCAAGCCGAAGGACTTCGTCAAAGGCACCGCGATGGGCTTTGCCGGCCTCAAGAAGGCCCAGGACAGGGCCGACCTGATCGCCTATCTGCGCATGCAATCCTCCGATCCGGCCCCGTTGCCGCAGTAAGGCCAATGCCTGACGAGCGAAAAAGCCGGCTTCTGCCGGCTTTTTTATTGCCGGACGCCGGGATTGGCGCGCGGAACCTTTCAATCCGGCAAAAAAGCCATAGTTTGACGCAATACGCCGTCAGCGACCGAGGAGGCCTTTTCGAACATGCCGGATCTGGTATTCAACCGCCGCGCCCTGTTGCTCAACGCCGCCATGCTGCCGCTCTACGCCCGGGCTGTTCTGGCACAAGGCGAACCGATCGAAGATCCACAAATCCCCCCGGCCGACGTCCGCGACAAATACGAATGGAAGCACGCGACCGCGCTGACCGGCGCGCCGCGATATCCGGCGGGATTCGCGCGCTTCGACTACGTCAATGCCGACGCGCCGAAAGGCGGAACGGTGCGCATGGCCTCGCAGGGCTCGTTCGACACGTTCAATCCGGTGCCGCCGCGCAACGAACTCAGCGATGGAACGGGGCTGCTGTTCGAAACGCTGATGACCTCGTCGCTCGACGAATTCGACATCTCGGCGGCGTACGGACTGCTTGCCGAGGCGACGCGCTCGCCGGACGATCATTCCTGGGTCTCCTTCCGCCTTAATGAAAGGGCGCGCTGGCACGACGGCGAGCCGGTGACGCCGGACGACGTCGTCTGGAGCTTCGAGAAGCTCACGACGATCAATCCGCAGAACCAGTTCTACTACCGCAATGTCGTCAAGGCCGAGAAGACCGGCGAGAACGAGGTGACCTTCGCCTTCGACGTGGCCGGCAACCGCGAACTGCCGCACATCATGGGCCAGCTTCTGGTGCTGCCGAAGCACTGGTGGGAAGGCACCGGCGCCGATGGAAAGCCGCGCGACATTTCACGCAGCACGCTGGAACCGCCGCTCGGCTCGGGTCCTTACCGCATCGCCAATTTCCAGCCCGGCCGTTCGCTCACATACGAACGGGTGAAGGACTATTGGGCGGCCGATCTGCCGGTCAATGTCGGACAGAACAATTTCGATGCCATCCGGTTCGACTACTATCGCGACCTCACCGTCATGGTGGAGGCGATCAAGGCTGACCAGTACGACTACCGGGCGGAAAACTCGGCCAAGAACTGGGCGACCGCCTATGCCGAAGACCTCTTCCCGGCGCGCGCCAAGGGCTACGTCAAGCTGATGCGCATCCCCGACAAGTCGTCGGGCGTGATGCAGGGCTTCGTACCCAACGGGCGGCGCGACAAGTTCAAGGACTGGCGGGTGCGGCGGGCGCTCAACTACACCTTCGATTTCGAGACCACCAACCGTACGGTCTTCTTCGATCTCTATTTCCGACCGGCGAGCTATTTCGCCGGATCGGAACTGGCGTCGTCCGGCCTGCCCGAAGGCAAGGAACTGGAAATCCTGGAGAAGTATCGCGGGCAGGTGCCCGACACGGTGTTCACCGAGGAATTCACCAACCCGGTGACCGGCGATGACGCGAAACTGAGGGC
>JBNLDE010000229.1:0-23777 GCA_050304175.1 Zhengella sp.
GTCGCGCACCGCGGCGTCGTTGGCGTCGTCGTGGAACTGCAGGAAATAGGCGATCACGGCGGGAACGACGCCGGCGGCGCCGTTGGTCGGCGCGGTGACGATCCGGCCGCCCGCCGCGTTCTCCTCGTTCACCGCCATCGCATAGACCGACAGCCAGTCATTGGCGAGCAGCGGATTGCGCTTGTTCTGGCGCCATTCGTCCTGCAGGCGCTCGTGCAACTGGCGCGCACGCCGCTTCACCTTGAGCCCGCCCGGCATGATGCCCTCGCCCGCCAAACCGCGGTCGATACAATTGCGCATCGTCGTCCAGATCTCGTCGAGGCCCTTTTGCAGTTCCGCGGCATCCAGACGGGTCTCCTCGTTGGCCCGCTTCATCTCGGCGATCGACAGGCCGCTTTTGGCAGCCATGTCCAGCATCTCGTCGGCATTGGCGAACGGATAGGGCACGCCCTTGGCCGCGTCCGGCGGCGGTGCGTTCTTCAGCCGCTGCAGTTCCTCTTCGGAAGCGATGAAGCCGCCGCCGATCGAATAGTAGATCCGCCGCAACAGCAGCCGGCCGTCGGCGTCGAACGCCGAGAACGCCATGCCGTTGGCATGACCCGGCAGGGCCTCGCCCCTGTCGAGCACCAGATCGGCGTCGGGCGAAAAGGCGTAGGACGGATGACCGGACGGCGTCACGCGTCCTAACAGCCTGACCTCGTCGACGATCGCGGCCATCCGGTCGGGATCGACGGTCGCCGGATCCTCTCCGGCCAGGCCGAGAATGACGGCGCGGTCGCTGCCATGTCCTATTCCGGTGAAAGCGAGCGAACCGTGCAGGCTCGCCGCGAGCGCCCTGACCTCGGCGCCGGCCGGGCGCGGCCATTCATCGGAAATGATCTCGTCGAGAAAGCGTCGCGCCGCGGTCATCGGCCCCATTGTGTGGGAACTCGACGGACCGATGCCGATCTTGAAAAGGTCGAAAACCGAAAGGAACATTGCTGAGCCCGCGTTTGATTGGAATGCAGCCTTGAGCCACCTTCGCTAATCTTCACGCCATAATTGCGCCGCGCGCGGATTTGGCGCCGACAAGCGAGCATCTACCTGCGACATTGCGCCCGCCAGATCAAAGAAAAACGCCGGAGCGTGGGGCTCCGGCGTTTCTCTCAGTTCTAACGGTTTTTGATCAGCTTGCAGCGATGACTGCCGCCGAATCCGCGTGGCCGACAAGCCATGCGAGCAGAATGATTGCCGCAAACGCCGCCATTGCCCAGGCGGTTACGCCCCAGCAGCTTTTCTGAACGGTATCGTCCATTTTCACCTGTCCCGATTTGCCCCGAAACACAGCAGCCGATTTGGGCCGCCGCCCTCTTTGTGACCGAGGAGATAAATCCGCGCGGATTATTTCGCAAGTGCAAAAAAGGCATCAATACGGCGCAGTGCACAGGATTTCTGACAGCGAAAACGCGTGGGTCTATATTTTTCAATATGTTATGAGGCATGCGCTATTAACATAACTGCAATGTTTGTGGCGAAAAGCTGGCCGCGTCGCTGCGGCGAACACACCCGCTCCCCTCGCGGCGGGCGGTAAAAACCGCACCGATTCGTCACGGCGACGGCAGGAATTCGTCGGTCCGGCCGGTGGCCCGGTAGGCGGCAAGGCCGATCCATTCGCGGATGGCAGTCGTCGCATCGTTGATCGAATCGACCGACGAATGACCGGCATGCCCGAACGGCCGTGGGCCGGGGGTGCGGTAGTCGACAGGCCAGGCCACGACGTCGAAACCGGCCTTGCGAAACAGCCCCATCGACCGCGGCATGTGGAACGCACTGGTGACCAGCACCCATGTCTGGCCCGGCTGCGGGCGCAGCAGGTCGCGGGTGAAGGTGGCGTTCTCGACGGTGTTGCGCGACTTGTTTTCCAGGATCATCCGGCCGTCCGCGACACCGAGCGCCCCAAGCAGGCGTTTCGCCGAAACTGCGTCGCCCTCGCCGTCGATCATCAGAGCGCCGTTTCCGCCGGTGACGACGATACGCGCCTGCGGATAACGCCGCGCAAGGATCGCGCCTTCGACAAACCGGTCGCCCGCCTGGCGCAATTCGTAGCCACCCCTGGCCAGCGTGACGGCACCGTCCATGCCGCCGCCCAAAATGATGATCCCGGTCACCTCCGCCGGTGGCGGATCGGGCCGCGCGAACCGGTCTTCCAGCGGTTCGAGCATCATCTGGCCGGCGTTGGTCCAGCCGAACACGACCAGCAGGATCATCGCCATGCCCGAAAACAGGACGGCAAGGCGCGGCCGCCTGGAAATGCCGGTCAGCAATGTAAGGAACATCAGGATGAACAGCAGGCCGACAGGCTGAATCCCGAACCAGGCAATCTTTGACAGGTAGAAAAACACCGGACCCTCCGTTCTGGCCGCATTTTCTAACCGCTCGGTCGGACCGGCGCTAGGCGTCGTCCCATTGCGGCGAGAAACCGAAGTCGCAGATCCGGCTTCCGGGCCGGCGAAGCGCGGTGATTGCCGCCATCTCGGCTTCGTCGAGAGCAAAGTCGAACACGTCGATATTCTCGGCCAGCCGTTCAAGGCGGCTGGTGCGGGGAATACACACCACGCCATCCTGCTGCACTTGCCAGCGCAGCACGACTTGGCCCGGTGTCTTGGCGTGGGCGGCGGCCGCCGCCGTGACCGCCGGCTCCTGTAGCAATCCGCCGCCGCGATGCAGCGGGCAATAGGCGGTCATCGCCATGCCGGCATCGCGCAGCGCGCGATAGATTTTCGACTGGTCGAGATACGGATGGTACTCGACCTGGTTGCAGACCAGGGGCGCAGCGGACAGGGCCTTGGCCTGGGCCAGAAGCGCCGTCGGAAAGTTCGAGACACCGATGTGCCGGGTCAACCCCGCGTTCCGTGCTGCGTTGAGCGCCGCAATCGATTCGGCCAGCGGGACGGACGGGTTGGGCCAGTGGATCAACAGCAGGTCGAGCTGGTCGACGCCGAGACGTTTCACGCTGGCCTCGGCGGAGCGTTGCAAATCGCCCTCGCCGATGTCCGTCCACCACACCTTGGTGGTCAGGAAATAGGAATCGCGCGCCAGGCCGCTCGAACGCAGGCCCGCGCCCACCGCCTCCTCGTTTTCATAGGCGGCCGCCGTGTCGACATGGGCGTAACCGGACTTGAGTGCGTGCTCGACCAGCCGGGCGCATTGATCCCCCTTGAGCGTCCAGGTTCCAAGGCCGATCGCTGGGATGTTGGCTCCGTTGGCCGAAACGCTGTGCATGAATATCCTCGGTCGCTGAATTGACGTTGCAGAACTGGCTTGGGATAGGTGAGAAACGACAGGCGGTCCCCAAAGGTTCAAGCTTATGCAAATCGCCTCAGGCCACAAGGGCCGTATCGCGGCAATCGATATAGCCCGCACGATCGCGCTCCTGGCCATGGCGGTCTACCACTTCAGTTGGGACCTCGAGTTTTTTGGCTATGCTCACCCGGGCATGACGGCCGAGTCCGGCTGGAAGCTGTTTGCCCGCACGATCGCCTCTTCCTTTCTGGTGCTGGTCGGCATCAGCCTCGTTCTCGCCCACGGCCGGCAGATTCGCTGGCGGCAGTTCGCCGTGAGACTGGCCCAGATCTTGGCGGCGGCGGCGGCGATCACGGCAGTGACCTGGTATGCCACGCCGAACAGCTACATCTTCTTCGGCATACTGCACCACATCGCGCTCGCCAGCGTGCTCGGGCTGGCTTTCTTGCGTCTGCCCTGGTTCGTGACCGCGATGGTCGCCGCCGCGGTCATCGCGCTGCCGCATTATTTCCGGCCGGACCTGCTGGCACATCGGCTGCTCGTTTGGACCGGGCTGTCGCCGATCGGCACCGTTTCCAACGACTTCGTGCCGCTGTTTCCCTGGTTCGGCGCCGTGCTCTCCGGGATCGCCCTCGGCACGCTGGCCGTGCGATTGGGCGCTTTCGACCGGATGCGCGAAATCCGGCCGTTCGGTGCGCTTCCGCGCTGGATGACGTTTCCCGGCCGCCACAGCCTGGCGTTCTACCTCATCCATCAGCCGGTCCTGATCGCCTGTGTCTGGCTCGCGTTCCAGGTTACGCCGCCGGCGGTCACGGTCGGAGACGCGCGTCCGGGCTGCGAGCGGCAATGCGGCGAGTCGCGGTCGGAAGCGTTCTGCACCGTCTACTGCACCTGCGTGCTTGACGCGCTCGACGGGCAAGGCATTCTCGGCCCGGTGATGCGCGGCACGGCGAACGAAGCGCAGAGCAAGGCCCTCGGCGACGCACGGGACATGTGCGTCATGGAAGCCGAACAAAAGGAGGCGGAAACTCCGGAGCAGGAATGAACGCATACGACACCCGCCCGAACAGCATTCCCTGGCCGCCGCTACTCTACGCGGCAGCGATCCTGGTCTCGGTCCTGTTGGGCTGGCTGATGCCGCTGCGCTGGATGAACTTGCTGCCACACCCGTTCCCCGACGTCCTGTTTGCCGCCGGCTGGTTGCTGATCGCGGCCGGGCTCGCGCTCGATCTTGGCGCCATGGCCACGCTCGGCCGGGCGAAAACGACGGTCTGGCCCACCCGCGGCGTCGATCATCTGGTCGCGTCCGGTCCGTACGCGATCTCGCGCAACCCGATCTATCTCGGCAACACGACGCTACTGGTCGGCGTCGGGCTGGCCAGCGGTATTCCCTGGTTCATCCTGTTTGCGCTGGTCGCGGCATTCGCGACCCAGAAACTGGCGATCGAGCGCGAGGAGAAGCACCTCGAGCACCGTTTCGGCAAGCGCTACCGGGACTACATGAAAAAGGTCCGGCGCTGGATCTGAACAGCCGTCAGGCGGCGAACAGGCGCCGACCGGCCGCCTGCAGCAATGGCACCGACAAAGCCAGGGCGCCTATCACGACAGGCGCCACCGCGGCAAAAACACGCGGTTCGACAAGACCGTCGCGAAAAGCCGCCAGCACCAGCGAGACACACGCCGGAAGGACCATAAATACACCGGTCGCGGTTCCGGGCACGTAGCGACGGTCGATCAGGGTCACGGCGAGATGCGGAACAAACACGTTCAGCGCCATCGCCAGCGCATAGGCCGCCAGGACATGCCAGGCCAGGCTTTTCGCCTCGCTGCCCGTTGCCCAAACCACGCAAGCCAGCGCAAGCGCGGTCAATATGGCCGCGGCGAAACGGAAGGGCCTGGCATCGATCCGCAGGCGAAACCGGCCTTTGGTCTTCGACCAGGCGGGCAGCCAGATGCATTCTTCCGCGTTGTGAAGGCAGATGGCGACAATAAACAGCCAGGGAAACAGTCCGGTCATCGGCCGCTCAACCAAAGGCGGCATCGCGCGGTGTTCAGGTCTGCACGCCCAGTTCGGCAAGCCGCTCGACGCAGGCTTCCTCGGCCTGGTCCAGCTCGGCAAGCGTTTCCTCCAGGTCGCGGCGCTTCTGACGCAACTCGTCGCGGCGGCTCTCGATCCTGCCGATCAGGCTCTTGAGTTGGCCGACCTCGCCGGGCGGCTCCTTGTACATCTGGATGATGCTGCGGATCTCGGCGATGGAGAAGCCCAATCGCTTGCCGCGCAGGATCTGCTTGATGAGATGACGGTCGGCGGGCCGGTACAGCCTCGTACGCCCGCGCCGCATGGGATGGATCAGCCCCTCGTCCTCATAGAAACGCAGCGTGCGAGTGGAAATGCCAAACTCACGAGTCAGTTCAGTGATCGTGTAGTATTCGCGCATTGCCCCACCTTTTCGACTCGGACGATGAAATCTGCCTAACTTTTACGTAAAAGTCAAATTTGTATCGGCGGATACAAAGACATTTTTTTCACCGCTACCGTCCATCAATTGAAGCCGAACCACCACCCGGCGAGCCCGAGAAAGGCGAAGAAACCGACCACGTCGGTCACGGTGGTGACGAATACGCCCGACGCGATCGCGGGATCGGCGCCGAACCGGTCGAGCAGCAGCGGGATCAGGATCCCCGCCAGCGCGGCGGCCAGCATGTTGACGACCATGGCGCAGGCGATCACCGTGCCGAGGCCGACATTGGAAAACCAGGCGGCGGCCACAAGCCCGATAATGGCGGCGAACATGATGCCGTTGAGGATCCCGACCAGGGTTTCGCGGCGAATGACCCGACCGGCATTGTAGATGTCAATGTCGCGCGTCGCCAGCGCGCGCACCGCGACCGTCATGGTCTGCGTCGCCGCATTTCCGCCCATCGAGGCGACGATCGGCATCAGAACGGCCAGGGCGACCATCTGCTCGATGGTCGCGTCGAAGAACGCGATGACCGTTGACGCCATCACCGCGGTGGCAAGATTGATCAGCAGCCACAGGAAGCGCGAACGCGTGGTGTCGATCACGTTGTCCGACAGTTCCTCGTCGCCGACGCCGCCGAGGCGCTTAATGTCCTCTTCAGCCTCCTGCTGGATGACGTCGACGACGTCATCGATGGTCAGCACGCCGACCAGGCGCTCGTTTTCGTCTACCACGGCTGCTGACAAAAGGTCATATTGTTCAAAGACCTGCGCGGCCTCCTCCTGGTCGGTTTCGGCAGCGATGGCATGCCGCGTCTCATGCATGACATCTTCGATCTTGGCGTCGCGTTTCGTGCGCAGGATCCGGTCGAGATTGACGGCGCCGACGAGCCGGAAGGTCGGGTCGATGACGAAGATCTGGCTGAACGTGTCGGGCAGGTCACGATCTTCGCGCATGTAGTCGATCGTCTGCCCGACCGTCCAGAATGGCGGCACCGCGACGAACTCGGTCTGCATGCGGCGTCCGGCGGTTTCTTCCGGATAGTCAAGCGAGCGCCTGAGGCGGACACGTTCGGTGAACGGCAGCTTGGCCAGGATCTCGTCCTGGTCCGCCTCCTCCATGTCCTCCAGAATGTAGACCGCGTCATCGGAATCGAGTTCCCTGAACGCCAGCGCGATCTGTTCGTTCGGCAGGCTGTCGACGATTTCGAGGCGGATTGCCTCGTCAACCTCGGTCAGCGCCGCGAAATTGAAGTCGGCGCCGAGTAGCAGGACGAGGGAGCGCCGCTGCTCAGGCAGCAATGCCTCGAGGAGATCGCCCAGTTCGGATTCGTGAAGGTCGCCGACATCGTCCTTCAGCGTCAGCACGTCACGATCGGCGATCGCAGCGCCGATATGGGCCAGGAAATCCGACCGGATCACGCCGTCTTCGTCATAGAGCGGCGAAACGTCGGTCTCGTCGTCCGTTTCCGCATGGTCCTGGTTGTGGATATCGGCCAAGCCTGCCTCCGCGCGGTTCGTGACGAATCCCGACTATGGGCATCACATCTAGAGGGATTTGACGCAAGAATGAAGCGCTGAACCGGTTGAATTCGCGTGTTACCGATCCAATTCGGTTCCGCGGCCGTATCTTGGGTACAGGCAAACCCGTATCCGCCGATTACAGGGAGGAGGAAAGACCCATGGTTCACTCCGCACAGGCCATAGGAATCGCCGCATTGGCGCTGCTGGCGTCGGTCGCCGTCGCACGGGCGGGCGAAAACGAGGTCCGCGCGGCGCAAGGCACCATCGAGGCGCAACTGCAGGCCTTCCTCGGCAACCGGACCGCCGAAGCCTATTCCTACGCCGCGCCAAACATCCAGCGCCTGTTTCCGACCGTGAAGGATTTCATGGCCATGGTCGAAAACGGCTATCAGCCCGTGATGCGGCCGCGCAGTTTCGCGATGGGTCCGGTGATGTCGGATTCCGGCACCCGGATCGCCCAGAAGGTCATCCTGACCGGGCCGGACGGCAAGACCTGGGAAGCGCTCTATACACTGGAGCGGCAGCCGGACGGCCAGTTCCGGATCACCGGCGTATCGCTGCGCGAAGGCCGGTTCACCGGCGCCTGAAGGTTCCGCCTAGACCGGCGGAATGTCGCCGCGCACCCAGCCTTCCGACGCTTCGGCGGCGAAATCGGAATAGCGGCCCGCGGCAATTGCGTCGCGGATGCCCTGCATCAGCTTCTGATAGTAGGCAAGGTTGTTCCAGGTCAGCAGCATGCCGCCCAGCGCCTCGCCGGAACGCACGAGATGATGCAGATAGGCTCGCGAATAGCCCCTCGTCGCCGGGCAATCCGACTCCTCGTCGAGCGGCCGCGGATCCTCGGCATGGCGGGCGTTGCGCAGGTTGACCTTGCCGAACCGGGTGTAGGCCAGGCCGTGGCGGCCGGCGCGGGTCGGCATCACGCAGTCGAACATGTCGATGCCGCGCGCAACCGCCTTGACGATGTCGTCGGGCGTGCCGACGCCCATCAGGTAGCGGGGCTTGTCCTCCGGCAGCACGGAACAGGTCACATCGAGCATGTCGAGCATGACGTTTTGCGGCTCGCCAACGGCCAAACCACCGACAGCATATCCTTTTAATTTCAATTCTTTGAGATAATTTGCTGACTTTTCGCGCAAGGATGGAAGATCGCCACCCTGGACGATGCCGAACATCGCCCTGCCCGGCTGATCGCCAAACGCGGTCTTGCACCGCTCCGCCCAGTGTACCGACAGTTCCATGGCGCGCTCGATCTCGGCGGGTTCCGCCGGCAACCGCACGCATTCGTCGAGCTGCATCTGGATGTCGGAATCGAGCAGGCCCTGGATCTCGATCGAGCGTTCCGGCGACATTTCGTGGACCGCGCCGTCGACATGCGATTTGAAGGTCACGCCTTTCTCGGTGACCTTGCGCAGCGCCGCCAGCGACATCACCTGGAACCCGCCGGAATCGGTCAGGATCGGCCACGGCCAGCGGGCGAACTCGTGCAGCCCGCCCAGTTTTGCGACCCGCTCGGCGCCGGGCCGCAGCATCAGGTGGTAGGTGTTGCCCAGGATGATGTCGGCGCCAAGCTCACGCACCTGGTCCATGTACATCGCCTTGACGGTGCCGCCGGTGCCGACCGGCATGAAGGCCGGCGTGCGCACGGTACCGCGCGGCATGGTGATCTCGCCCTGCCGTGCATCGCCGTCGGTTGCCGTTACCTGAAAGTGAAATTCCTCGGCCTTCATCTCGCGGCACCTATTCCGTCCATTGCGCGCCATCCGTGGAGCACCGTCCCGCTCCGGCGTTCGAAGGCGAACAAATTGCCGCCTCCCGCGGGCTGGTCGTGGTAGCGGTCAATAGGCAAGCCGGCCAAGTGGCAGAACAGCAATGTGCCGACGCCGCCGTGCCCCACGAACAGGACATCGCCCTCGGGTGCGGCTGCCAGCGCGGCCCTCGCTTCACGTACAATCCGGGCTTGTGCGTCAACCGCACGTTCCCAGCCCCGCACGCTGACATTCGGTTCGGCGAAGAACCGGTCGGCTACCTGCTCGAATTCCGGCGGCGGCAGGAAACCGGTCGCCGACCGATCGTTTTCGTGCATTTCCTCACGGACGATGGTCACCAGACCGAGGGCCGATGCGATGGGTTCCGCCGTCTCAACAGCCTTTCGCTCCCCGCTTGAGATGACGCTTTCGGTACCTGCGAGAATTCGCGACGCAATCAACTGGTCGATACGGGATTTGCCGAGTTCGCTAAGCGCCCATTCAGGTACCGGAACCGTCCCGTCAATCTGTACTTGCGGGTGGGTGAGGTAGCGGACGAGCATCGCCTTCACTCTTCCTCCGCCCGGAACAGCAGACAGGCGTCCCCGTATGAGTAGAAACGGTAGCCGCTGTCTATGGCATGCCCGTAGGCCGCCTGCATGGTTTCACGCCCGCTGAAGGCGGAAACCAGCATGAACAGGGTCGAACGCGGCAGGTGGAAGTTGGTCATCAGAAGATCGATGCATTTGAACCGGTAACCCGGTGTGATGAAGATGTCCGTCGCGCCGGACCAGGCCGCAAGCGTTCCGTCGTCGCCCGCCGCGCTCTCCAGCAGCCTGAGCGACGTCGTGCCGACCGCCACGATTCGCCCGCCCCGCGCCTTCGCCTCATTGATCGCGGCGGCGGTTCCGGCGTCAATATGACCGATCTCGGCATGCATACGGTGATCGGCGGTGTCATCGGTCTTGACCGGCAGGAAGGTCCCTGCCCCGACATGAAGCGTAACATATTGAAGTGATACGCCTTTATTTGCCAGGGACATCATCAGTTCCGGCGTGAAATGCAGGCCCGCTGTCGGCGCGGCGACCGCCCCCTCCTCGCGGGCGTAGACCGTCTGGTAGTCGTCGCGGTCGTGCTCGTCTTCCGGCCTTTTCGACGCGATATAGGGCGGCAGCGGCACATGGCCGACCGCGTGCAGTGCCTCGTCGAGCGCCGGGCCCGACCGGTCGAATGCCAGTTCGGCCTCGCCGGCTTCGCCCTTGGCCGCGACCGTCGCGTCGAGCGATCCGGTCGGGCCGGACGTGCCCGAATGGCCGAAGCGGATCCGGTCGCCGGCCTTGACCCGCTTGGCCGGGCGCAGGAAGGCTCTCCAGCGGTCCGGCGCAACCCGCATGTGCAGGGTCGCGCTGACCGCGGAGGAATGCCCGTCGCGGTCGCGGATGCCCTCCAGTTGCGCGGGAATGACGCGCGTGTCGTTGAACACCAGCACGTCGCCCGGATCGAGCAGGTCCGGCAGGTCGTGGACCGAGCGATCGGACAGCCCGTCGTCCGGCCTGACCACCAGCATCCGAGCCGAATCGCGCGGGTTCGCGGGCCGCAACGCGATCCGCTCTTCGGGAAGATCGAAGTCGAAGAGGTCGACCTTCATTCCTGCAGTGAGCAATCCACGACCCAGGCGCCTGTCCCCACCATCGAGAACACGCCCCCGGACGCGAATGCATCGGCCTCATTGGAATTGAACGCACGCAACCGTGCGATCGTGTCGCCAGCGGCTTCCGCGGCGAAATCGACCAGCAGTTTTTCGCGATCGCCGAATGCCTGGTTGATTTCCAGCGGCTTGGCGCCCTGCGGTTCGCCGGTCGTCGACCATGTCTGATCGCCGACCGTCACCAGTGCGGCAAGCACGTTCAGGGCGACCGTGTGACTGACCGACAGCGAGACCGTGATCTTCTCGTCGGCACTGGTGCAATAGATACCGCCGGTCGCGCCGGCGGGCGCGGCCTGGATCAGGAACAGAAGTGCGGCGATTGCGCGGCGCATTCAGGCGTCCGCCGCGACCTTCATCGACACGATATGGTCGGGGTCGATCACCGGTTCGCCGCGCTTGATCTGGTCGACATTGTCCATGCCCTCGATCACCTGGCCCCACACCGTGTACTGGCGGTTGAGGAACGAGGCGTCGCCAAAGCAGATGAAGAACTGCGAGTTGGCCGAGTTCGGGTCCTGTGCACGGGCCATCGAGCAAGTGCCGCGGCCGTGGTTCATGTTGGAGAATTCGGCCTTGAGGTCGGGCTTGGCCGAACCGCCCATGCCGGCGCGGGACGGATTGAAGTCGCTGCCGCCCTTCTTGCCGAACTTGACGTCGCCGGTCTGGGCCATGAAGCCGTCGATGACACGGTGGAACACGACGCCGTCATAGTCGCCTGCGCGGGCCAGCTCCTTGATCCGCGCCACGTGACCCGGGGCGAGGTCGGGGAACAGTTCGATCACCACCTTGCCCTTGGTCGTTTCCATGACGATCGTGTTTTCGGGATCCTTGATTTCAGCCATAGTCCTGGTCCTCTTTCTGCCTATTGCGCGCTCTCGACGCGTACCTTGATCATGCGATCCGGATTGTCGACGGCGCCTGAGCGCGGGTCGCCTTTCTTGATCGCGTGGACATGTTCCATGCCGCCGACGACCTCGCCGACGACCGTGTATTGGCCGTTGAGGTGTGGCGCGGGCGCAAACATGATGAAAAATTGCGAATTCGCCGAATCCGGGCTGGCCGAGCGCGCCATGCCGACGACGCCTTCGGCGAAGGGTTCGGCCGAAAACTCGGCCGGCAGGTCCGGCAGGTCGGATCCGCCGGTACCCGCCCGGGCCGGATTGTAGCCGTCTTCCATGTCGCCGAACTCGACATCGCCGGTCTGGGCCATGAAGCCGTCGATGACACGGTGGAAAGCGACATTGTCGTAGGCGCCGGCTTTGGTCAGCGCCTCGATGCGCTCGACATGCTTCGGCGCCAGGTCGGGCCGCAACCGGATTTTCACGTCTCCGTCCTTCAGCGTGATCACCAGCATGTCGCCCGCAACCGGTGTCGGTTCCGTCACGGGCGGAACGGCGGCCGGGCGCGGCCACCACAGGAAGGCTGCTGCGAGCGCGAGCAGGCAAGCGGCAAGAGCGATGACGATCCAACGCAGGTTCATTTCACGGAGCTCCGAATCAGAATTTGCGGTCGAGAGCGTCGGCCACGCAATCGGGCACGAATGCTCGTATGTCGCCGCCCATCGAGGCGATCTGGCGCACAAGTGTGGCGGTAATGGTGCGAACTGCCGGATTGGACGGCAAGAAGACCGTCAGCAGGTCCGGCGCCATGGCCCCGTTCATGCCGGCCATCTGCATCTCGTAATCCAGATCCGTGCCGTCGCGCAGGCCGCGCACCATGATGGTGGCATCGTGCTGGCGGGCGGCGTCGACCAGCAAACCGTCGAAGGCGACGACGCGGATCCGCGCTGCGGCCTCGCCCAGTTCCGCCGCTGCCGATTTCTCGATCAGCGCCAGCCGCTCCTCGAAAGAAAACAGCGGTTTCTTGCCCGGATGGATACCGATCGCGACGAAGACGGTGTCGGCGATCACCAGAGCGCCGCGCAGCACGTCGAGGTGGCCGTTGGTCAGGGGATCGAACGATCCGGCGTAGATGGCAATCTTGTCACTCATGGGAGCGCTTCTAGACGAGAACAACTGATGTTTGAAGCCGGATTCGTGCCCGGCATGAACCATTGTCACGCCAAATACGTATCATGTTCGAGAAAAACGCAGCGCTGCCGTGAACCTTTCCGGCCCGATGAACGACACATGAACAGGGCGATCACGGGTAGTTCAACTCCAATCGCGCAAAGTTGTCGAACGGTTATTTGAAACCATGCCGGTTTCGCCGGAGAATCGGACCGATAAGGAGGTCAAAACCATGATCATCTTGCTCGCAGGCGCCATGACCATCGCCATGCTCATCGCCACCGCATTCCAGTTGCATGCCGAATCGCAGCGGGCACGCGTCCGCGTCGCCAGCCGCGAGCGCTTCTGATGTTTGGCGCGCGCGACAATCAGGGCTTCAACGACATGCTGAACGCTGCTGCGGACGAACTGCGGATCATCCAGTCGGCCTCGGGGCGTCACGCCGTGCGCGCCGCCGTAGCGATCAGTCGCCGTCGTGCTCGAGTTGCCCGACACGGCACGACGTTCCGGCAACGAGCGGCCCTTGCCGTTGCGCAATGACATTGCACATGCTGTCGTAGCCGACATCCCGGCCGTCCTGGTTCAGAGCCACGCGCTGCTTTTCGGTAAGGTCTACCTCCACCCATACGCCGCTATTGCTCAAACGGAAGTAGCGGTCTCCGGCGTCGCGTTTGTAGAACTGACCCCGGTACTTGTAGAAATCCACGCAGCCGGCCAGCATCAGCGTGATGATGCATATCGCAAGCAGCCTCATCATTCCCGAACCCTCCCCTTCATGATTGCCGATGTCTTGCCAAGGCAAGCAACAGCAATAATGTAGCTTTTCGGGGTTTACCTGTCGAATCCGGTCATGTTTTCGGTCAGTTGTTTAACGCTACACCTGACCGGCCGGCTGCGCTATTCTTGCGCTTCGCCGTTTCCTTCGGGTGGCCTGTCGGACGATTCTTCACCCGAACTTGCGTCGGGTGCAGCGCCGTCTTCCTCATCCTCGCCTTCAGGCTCCGATATCCGCTCGACGGACACGACCCTCTCGTTTTCCGCCGTCTTGAAGATGGTCACGCCCTTGGTGGCGCGGCTGGCGATGCGGATGCCCTCGATGGGAACGCGGATGACCTTGCCGGCATCAGTGACCAGCATGATCTGGTCGCCTGCGTCGACCGGGAACGCCGCGATCAGCGAACCGATTTCCTCGGCCTTGGAAATGTCGGTGGCGCGGATGCCCTTGCCGCCGCGTCCGGTGACCCTGAAATCATAGGACGAGGACCGCTTGCCGTAGCCGAATTCGGAGATGGTCAGCACGAACTGTTCGCGCGCCTTGAGTTCCTCGAAGCGTTCGGGCGAAATCTCGGTATCCTCGCCGGCATCCTCGCCGGTGAGCGCCACTTCCTCTTCCTCGGCGTCGGCCGTCCGCCGCTCGGCTGCCGCCAATTTGAGATAGGCCTGCCGTTCGGCCGGCGTCGCGTCCATGCCACCAAGAATAGCCATCGAAATGACCGTGTCGTTCTCGCCGAGCGCGATGCCGCGCACGCCGATCGAATTCCGGCCGGCAAAGACCCGGACGTCGGTAACGGGGAAGCGGATGCACTGGCCAGCCGAGGTCGTCAGCAGCACGTCGTCGGTGTCGGTGCAGGTGTAGACCGCGAGGATCTCGTCTCCCTCGTCGTCCAGCTTCATCGCGATCTTGCCGTTGCGGTTGACCTGGACGAAGTCGGACAGCTTATTGCGCCGCACCGTCCCGCGGGTGGTCGAGAACATGACGTCGAGTTCGCCCCAGCTGTCCTCGTCCTCGGGCAGCGGCATGATCGAGGTGATGCGCTCATTGTCCTGCAGCGGCAGCATGTTGCGCAGGAACTTGCCGCGCGACTGCGGGTTGCCGATCGGCAGGCGCCAGACCTTTTCCTTGTAGACGATGCCGCGCGAGGAGAAGAACAGCACCGGCGTGTGCGTGTTGGCAACGAACAGGCGGGTGACGAAATCCTCTTCCTTCGTCGCCATGCCGGCCCGGCCCTTGCCGCCGCGGCGCTGCGCTCGGTAGACCGACAGCGGTACGCGCTTGATGTAGCCCTGGTGCGAGAAGGTCACGACCATCTCCTCGCGGGCGATCAGGTCCTCGTCGTCCATGTCGGGCCCGCCCTCGGCGAGCTCGGTGCGGCGCGGAGTGGCGAACTCGTCACGCACGGCGGCAAGCTCGTCCTTGACGATCTGCTGGATGCGCGCGCGCGAAGAGAGAATGTCGAGGTAGTCGCGGATTTCGGCGCCAATCTTGTTCAATTCGTCGGCGATCTCGTCGCGGCCGAGCGCGGTCAGGCGCTGCAACCGCAATTCGAGGATGGCGCGAGCCTGTTCCTCCGAAAGATTGTAGGTGCCGTCCTCGTTGACCTTGTGGCGCGGATCGTCGATCAGCCGGATCAGCGGCTCGACATCCTTGGCCGGCCAGCGGCGCTCCATCAGCTGTTCGCGCGCGGTCGCCGGATCGGGCGCGTGGCGGATGAGGTGGATCACCTCGTCGATATTGGCGACGGCGATCGCAAGGCCCACCAGGACGTGGGCGCGGTCGCGCGCCTTGCGCAGCAGGAACTTGGTGCGGCGGCTGACCACCTCCTCGCGGAACGCGACGAACGCCCGCAGCATGTCGAGCAGGTTCATCAACTCCGGCTTGCCGCCGTTGAGCGCCACCATGTTGGCGCCGAACGAGGTCTGCAGCGGCGTGAAGCGATAGAGCTGGTTGAGCACGACATCGGCAACGGCGTCGCGCCTGAGCTCGATCACCACCCGATAGCCCTGGCGGTCGGATTCGTCGCGGATGTCGGAAATGCCCTCGATGCGCTTGTCGCGCACCAGTTCGGCCATCTTCTCGATCATCGAGGCCTTGTTGACCTGGTAGGGGACCTCGGTGATGACGATCGCCTCGCGGTCGCCGCGGATCTGTTCGATGGACGTCTTGCCGCGCATGACGATCGAACCGCGGCCGCTCGTGTAGGCAGACTGGATTCCCGAGCGGCCGAGCACGATGGCGCCGGTCGGGAAATCAGGACCCGGGACGATCTCCATCAGCTTGTCGAGCTCGATCGCCGGATCGTCGATGACGGCGATGGCGCCGTCGCAGACTTCGCCCAGATTGTGCGGCGGGATGTTGGTCGCCATGCCGACCGCGATACCGCCCGAGCCATTGACCAGCAGGTTCGGGAACCGGGCCGGCAGGACGCGCGGTTCGCTGCCGGACGAATCGTAGGTCTCCTGGAAGTCGACCGTGTCCTTGTCGATGTCTTCAAGCAGTTCGTGCGCGACCTTGGTCAGCCGGGATTCGGTGTAGCGCATCGCCGCCGGCGGATCGCCGTCGATCGAGCCGAAATTGCCTTGCCCGTCGATCAGCGGCACGCGCAGCGACCAGTCCTGCGCCATGCGCACCAGCGCGTCGTAGATCGAGGCGTCGCCATGCGGGTGGTATTTACCCATGACGTCGGCGACCGGCCGGGCCGATTTCACGTATTTGCGGTTCCAGTGATAGCCACTCTCGTGCGCCGCGTAGAGAATGCGCCGGTGGACCGGTTTCAGGCCATCGCGGACATCGGGCAGAGCGCGGCTCACGATCACGCTCATCGCATAGTCGAGATAGGAGCGCTGCATTTCCTCGATGATGGAAATCGGCTCGATGCCCTCGGGCAATCCGGGTGTGGCTTGGTCAGTCAAAGCGCAATGGTTTCCGCTGCAGAATCACTATGCCGCTTATATAGGTTTTGAGCGCCATTCTCCAATCGCGATAAGCCATTTGTCGCCCCTCAATCGGCTGTTTTCCCGGATATTTCGCAGATCGGCACAAAAGCGGTGGATATTCGTTGCGGGCACCACCATTGCGTGTCTTCCTGCACGCTGGGATTGAGAGATTCGCCATGGCCGGAGACCTTTTTCGTTCCGCACGGTTTGCAGGATGGCTCGGCAGCGTCCGGCCAGGACGCGACGGACCGGCGCGGCTGGCGGGCGGCGCGCTGCTCCTCGCGGTCGCGCACGTGGTGATGATCGGCCTCGTCGTCGCGTTGATCGTCGTCCTTCTTCCCCTGGCCGGCCGCTACGGCCTCTCGTCCATTCCGTTTTCGACCATCGACCAGATCGCCGGCGACGCCATGCGATCGGTCATTACGCTGTTCGTGGTCCTGCTGGCCTACGGGGTTCTGTGGGGCGCCCTTTGGACCGTCCTTCGATGGGTGCACGGCCAGCCCCTGAAACCGCTTCTCGGGCCTCATGGCGGCTGGAAGCGCGATTTCCTGCGCGCGGCGGCGGCGACCCTGATCGTCTATGCCGCCTTCGACGGCACCGCGGCCGCATTCGACCCGCAAATCCAGCGCACCGGCCTGGCGGTCTGGCGCTGGCTGCTGCTTTTTATCCCGCTAGCCGGCGCGATCCTCGTACAGTCCGGCGCCGAAGAGGCGATCTTCCGGGGTTACTTCCTGCAAAAGCTCGCCATCAATTTCAGGTCGCCCGTCATATGGGCGGCCGGCCCCTCGCTTCTGTTTGCCGTCCTGCACTGGTCGCCCGCCCACTCAGGCCCCTACCAGGTCTCGCTGCTGGTTCAGCTGTTCGTTCTGGCGTTGCTCCTGACCGCGCTGGTGGTGCGCACCGGGTCCCTGGCGGCGGCCATCGGGATTCATTTCGCCAACAATGTCGCGGCCATCCTGTTCATCGCGCCGGAGACCAAATTCCAGGCCGCCCTCTATGCCTATGGCGGCGACCTCGGCGCTATGGGCTGGCGGGAATCCGCCCTGCAACTTGTGCTGCGGATCGGCGCCTTTGCCGCGATGTGGCTGCTGCTGGTGTGGCCCAGATCGCCATTTGCCCTTGACGCGGCACGCTCCCGGCGCTGACACTCGCCGCCCTGACCGCACAAGGCGCGCCGATGCCCGACACCGACATCCTGATCAAGGCCCTGGCGACATTGCTCGTCACCATCGATCCGCCCGGGCTCGCGCCGCTGTTCCTGGCGCTGACGGGCGGTATGAGCAAGGCGCAGCGCACCCAGGTGGCCCTGCGCGCCAGCATTATCGGATTTGCGGTGCTCGCCCTGTTCGCTGTGGCCGGAACGCTGATCCTGTCGCTGTTCGGGATCACGCTGGCCGCCTTCCGCGTCGCCGGCGGGCTGCTGCTGTTCTGGATCGCCTTCGAGATGATCTTCGAACGCCGCCAGCAGCGCCACGAGACCACGGCGGAAAAAGCCGTCGCCGACCACGTCGTCCAGAACGTCGCCGTGTTTCCGCTGGCCATCCCGCTGATCGCCGGTCCCGGCGCCATCTCGGCGACGATCCTGCTGTCCGGCCAGTTTTCCGACGCCGGGCCACGCTCCGCGCTCGTCGCCATCATCGCCGGCATCATCGCGCTGACCTGGTTCGTGTTCTTCCTGGCCGAGAAGGTCGACCGCTTCCTCGGCGAGACCGGCCGCACCATCCTGACGCGGCTGCTGGGCGTCATCCTGTCTGCGCTGGCGGTGCAGTTCGTCGCCGACGGCGTCAAGGCGATCATCGCTGCGGGGTAGCGGAAATCCCGCGCCAAGCGCCGGCGCGGGAATACCGGTGTCGGGTCGAACCGCCGTCCGCAGGTTCGTTGCTTGCATCGTTGAAGCATTCCGGAAGCCGACATCGGCGCGCGCGTCATTTCCGCCCGCGGATGACCGCGGCGAAGAGGAACCCTTCCGTCGCCCCGGGCGGGAGATCGAAGCCTCCGGTCTCACAAGCGGACAGGTCGCCTGGGTGGACTTTCGTAGTTGCCCGCGACCGCAATGGTTGGCGATCCGGCTCCGCAGGCCCTCCGTGAAAAACCGGATTCCGGTCAGAAAGCCCGTGCCAGACCAGCCCTTAATTCGCGGCTGACATCAGCGCGCTTGACAGACGGCGCAAAGACAGCCCATCTTCACTCTAGACCGACCGGTCTATTCTTAATGAAAAAAGGGGAGCCGAACCGATGCGTGTTTCGAAAGATGATGTGGATGTGAGACTGGAAATTCCCGGTGCCGTGGTCCGGCAGCGTAAGGATTTCGGAGATGCGACGGGCCTGGGCAAGATCAGCGGTGAGTACTTCACGCTGGCAAACGGAGTCGACACGACGCCGCTGTTTCAGGGCTTGGAAGGAAACCTGTGCCAGTGTCCGCACTGGGGGTTCGTGTTGAGCGGCCAGCTTACGACGACCAGCGCCACGGGAGAAAAGGAAACGGTCAGCGCCAATGACCTGTTCTACTGGCCGCCGGGGCACAATGTGAAGGTCGACAAGGATGCGGAGATCGTTATGTTCAGCCCCCAGCACCAGCACAGTCACGTCATCGATCACATGATTGAAATGACGAAAGGCTAGGCCCGCCTTCTCCGCGCGAGCCATCGCCTTGAAAGCGAAGAGGTCGATGAACACCACGCGGATGCCCGACGCCGGCTTCGATGCCAGGACACACTCGACGAAGCAGCGCCTCATCGACGCGGGCATCCGTTTGCTCCTGAAACATGGCTACAACGGCCTCGGGATCCAGGCGCTGCTTGCCGAAGTCGGGGTTCCGAAAGGTTCGTTCTACCATCATTTCGAGGACAAGGAGGATTTTGCGCTGCAGGTCCTCGACGCGTATATGGACGCGGTTCACGAAGGGCTCGAGGCCAGTCTCGGCGACACCTCGCGCCCGCCCTTGGCGCGCATCCGCTTCTTTTTCCAGAACACGCGGGATTCGTATGACCAGGAGGGCTTCCTCGGCTGCCTTATCGGCGGGCTCGGACAGGAACTGTCCGGTGTCAGCGATGTGTTCCGGCAAAAAATCGATGCCTGTTTCGCGGCGCTGGCCGAGCGGCTGGCCGACAGTCTGGAAGAGGCGCGGCTGGCTGGCGCCATCCCGGCGGATTCCAACCCGCGCGAACTGGCAGACCTGCTCGTGGACTGCTGGGAAGGCGCCGCCCTCCGCAGTCGCCTGCGCCGCAATCCGAAACCTCTAAATGCAATGGTGGATTTCTATCTCGCTGCGCTCGCCGGTCATTGACGGAGCCAAGCCGGCGGCGACGGCAGCGGGTTCGGCCCTTCTCGGACCTTTATATGCGGCGATGTAGCCGGCGTAGTCGACCTTGGGGAGATCTTGTCCTCCCCCGGCGCCGGATGGCCGCTTCGCGCCCGATTGGGCTGCGGGGTCGGGCGTCGATGCGCAATCCGAGAACCGATTGCAAACCAAAATCAGCCCAGTTAGGGTTACAACTGATTGCAAGTTGCAATTGGTTTAGCGCGGATGCGCTGCCTGGCGAAAGGAATTGGATATGGCCAAGCTCGTGTTCGGAATGAACCAGTCCCTGGACGGCTATGTCGACCACATGGCGTTTGGGCCCGGACCCGACCTCTTCCGCCACTTCATCGACGAGGCCAAGGGACAGGCGGGCAGCGTCTACGGCCGCAAGATGTACGAGATCTTGCGCTATTGGGACGACGACCATCCCGAGTGGAATGCAGACGAACACGCCTTCGCGGCAGCGTGGCGCAACCAGCCGAAATGGGTCGTCTCGCGCTCGTTGAAATCGGTCGGCCCCAACGCCAGGCTTGTTGAGGAGGACCTCGAGGGCGCGATCCGCGCGCTGAAAGAGGAGCGCGCCGGAGAGATCGAAATTGCCGGCCCGGACCTGGCGCACAGCCTCACCGAACTTGGCCTGATCGACGAGTACCGGATTTACCTGCACCCCATCGTGCTTGGTCGCGGCAATCCCTATTTCGCCGCCCCCCGGCCGCCGCTCCGCCTGATGACTTGTGATCGGATCGGCGAGGACGTGATCAGGCTGACCTACGTTCCGGCCTGATCCCGCGGATCGCCGGCAGAAGGCGGGGCGCTGGCCGCCTGGAATGCGCCGCGGCATCGCGCCGTGCGCCGGATTTTCCTGCCTTCGGAGTTTCTTGCAGGAAAATCGCATGATTGGTGCCCCTTGCGGCCATTATATGCATATTTCCATTAAAAACAGTCCAGATTGCGCGCTTTGTGCATGCGTTTTCGGCTATCACTGATGAGACCGTGACAGGAGAGAATGCCGATGAGCAGCAGAATGCACTTCCATCAATGCGTTGCCCGGGCAGCCAGCGATCATGGCGTGGACACGATGTTCGGGCTGATGGGCGACGCCAACCTGTTCATGGTCGACAGTTTCGTGCGCGAGTGCGGCGGGCGGTTTGTTCCGGCGGCGCACGAGGGCAGCTCGGTACTCATGGCGCTGGCCTACTCACATGTGGCGGGGAAAGTCGGCGTTGCAACAGTGACCCACGGCCCGGCGCTGACCAATTGCATCACGGCCCTGACCGAAGGCGCGCGAGGGCACATTCCCATGGTTCTTCTTGCCGGGGATACGCCGGTGTCCAATCCGCGCCACCTGCAAAGCATCGACCAGCGCGAACTGGTCAAGGCGACCGGCGCCGGTTTCGAGCAGGCCCGCACACCTGACACAGTCTGCAAGGATGTTGCGCGCGCGTTCTACCGGGCGCAGGTCGAACGCCGCCCCGTCGTTTTGAACATGCCGGCGGACTTCATGTGGCAGGAGGTCGACTACTCCGCCCATGTGCTCGACGTTTTTACCGCACCCGGCGGCGTGGCCCAGGGCGATATTCTGGACGAGGCAATCGGCATGATCGCATCGGCCCGCCGTCCCCTGATCCTGGCCGGTGCCGGGGCCGTTGCGGCGCGCGACCAGTTGATCCGGCTCGCCGACCGGCTGGAGGCGCCGCTTGCCACAACCTTGAAAGCCAAGGGATTGTTCAACGACCATCCCTACAACATCGACATTTTCGGCACGCTTTCCACGCCCGCCGCCTATGAGCTGATCGCTCAGGCGGATTGCATCATCTGTTTCGGCACCAGCCTGCACGACTTCACCACCGACCGCGGCAAGTTGATGAAGAACAAGCGGGTTGTTCAGGTAGACATCGAACCCACGGCGATCGGCGGCGGGCTGCATCCCGATGCGGCTCTTGTGGCCGATGCGGGCCTGACTGCCCAGACCATCGTTTACTGGCTGGATGAGGCGGACATCCCCGCGAGCGGATTTACCCGCGAATTGGACATCGAGACGCTGACCGCGCATCCCGCCGGACCGGACAAAACCGCCGATGGGTTTGTCAGCTATGTCCACGCGCTTGGCCGTCTCGAGGAGTCGCTGCCAAAGGATCGTATTTTGGTTACCGATGGCGGGCGGTTCATGACCGAAGTCTGGTGCCGCATCTCTGCTCCCGATCCGCGAAGCTTTGTCGCCACCACCAATTTCGGCTCTATCGGGATCGGCCTGCAGGAAGCCATCGGTGCCGGACTGGCGGCTCCGGACCGCCCGGTTGTGCTTTTCAGCGGCGACGGCGGTTTCATGATGGGCGGGATCAACGAATTCAACACCGCCGTGCGCCTTGGGCTCGACCTCATCGTGATCGTTGCCAATGATTCCGCCTATGGCGCGGAACATATCCAGTTTCTCGACCGGCAGATGGACCCGAGCCTGACGGAGTTTCACTGGCCGTCCTTCGCCGAGGTCGCCAGATCGCTTGGCGGTCAGGGCATCGAAGTGCATTCGAATGCCGAACTGGACACCGCGCTTGCGGCGCTCGAGACCCGCAAAGGCCCTGTCCTGGTCGATCTCCGGCTCGACCCGCGCGACGTGCCGCGCATGCGCGCCTGAAAGGCATTCGCGCTTTGTCAGGTCGCAGGCGCCCGGTGAGACCCTCCGCCTATCCCGCCGCATATTTCAGGAGCCCCTCGGACGCACTGCACGGTTTGCAACATGCCGGAATTGGCGCGCCGATCGAGGAGATTCATCGGACTAATTCTTCTCAATCAAGGCGCCACAGGCGCCACAGAATTTCCAGGACGGTTCGAGGGGATGGCCGCACCGGGTGCAGAAATGTGCCCGGCGGGGTGTGGTCGCGTCGACTTGCGGCGCGGCAGCGGCCGGGTCGGGTTCGAATTCCGGCATGCGCACGGCCAGTTCGCCCGCCAGGAACGCCGCGCCTTCGACACGCCCGACCGTCTCGATCACGATCCGGTCGTCGCCAGCCAGTTCCAGCAACAGGCCTCCCTCGCCGGACGCCAGGATATGGACGATCCGGCCGGCCGGCTCTTCACCTTCAGCGCCGGCGCTGACGCGCTGCCAGTCGAGCCCGCTATCGACAGCCGCCAATAACGCCACCATCTTTTCCAGGGTCGGTGCTAGGCGATAGCGCGCGCTGTCGTCGGCGTGCAGCAGACCGGCGGCGGTGAATTTCTTCAGCATCGCAACGACCGTGCCCAGGTCCGGCGGATCGGGACGCAAGGCAAACGAAAATACCTGCCCGCACAGGCGTTCGGGCCCGGCCGAACCCCACCAGATCGCCAGCCACTCGGCGACGTGCCTGGCGCTGAAGGCCCGGTCGGACCGGTCCTGAGTGGCCGCACCGTCGAGGACGGCAGCAAGCACCGTCGCCTGATCGACCGTCAGAACCGCTTCGAACATCACGGCGGCCTCGGCCGGCAGGGTTGCCAGCACCGGCGCGACGAGATCGCCGACAGCAGTATCGTCGACAAATCCGCCGAGGCTGTAGGCACCGTCATGACGGTTGACGATCACCCCTGCCCCCGCCGGCGGCGATGCCGGAAATGCGACGGTCATGGATCCGCGCTGCGCGGCAGTCCATACCGACATTTCGACGACGTGGCGGGGCGACAACAGCACGTCGGCCATGGCGCGACCGACCGCGCTCAGCTGGCCTACGCCCTCCTGACCGCCGGTCACCAGGCCGGCCGCAGCAAGCCGCGCCCGGCCGTTGTCGTCGCCACCGGTTCCCGGTGGCGTGTCAGGCCGCAGGTTGAGCGGGGCCGGCCGACCGGCTTCTTCGAGCAGGGTCGCGAGGTCGGCGGACGACAGATCGGCCCGAAACACGAGCTTCATCTCACTGCTCTCCGGTTTTGTCGGTTGCGTCCCTGATCACGTCGGCGACGCTCTGCTGGATGGTGGCGCCGGCGCCGGGTCCGGTGAAGGACGGCGGCGGGGTGATCGAGCCGGGCGTGCCGCTGCTCCACTTGGTGAGCGGTTCGGCCC
>JBNLDE010000230.1:0-8666 GCA_050304175.1 Zhengella sp.
CCGAATTCGACGCCTGGGCCTGGAAACCCATGGCCGAACTGCCCGGACTGATCGTGCCTTTCAAGCGAAAGGTCTATGAGGAAGTGGTGGCGACCTTCGCGCATCTGGCGAACCACGCCGGCTAATCTGCCGACATCCGACTAAGGAGTACCTATTGGCGTCGGAATGGACGCAAATCCCGTCGAGCCCGATACTCGGTGCCTTTTGAGTTCCAGTAAATTTTCTCCGCCCTGCCCACTAGGTTCTCGAACGGAACGAATCCGAGATCTAACCGGCTATCGTTGGAGTTATCCCTGTTATCGCCGAGGGCAAAGAAGTGCCCTTCGGGAACCACGAACTCCTTCGTATTGTCAGTAATCCCGTCTGGCGTAATGTCCCACGTCAGGTAACTGATACCGTTCGGAAGCGTTTCCCGCCGAATAGTGACGGGTTTGCTCATGCCAGTCATAGTGGCATTTGCCTCGGTGCCCACCGTCTCCGACACGATCGGATTTCCGTTGATATAGAGCACGCCGTCGATCATCTGAATTCGTTCGCCGGGGAACCCCACGATGCGCTTCACATAGTCGATCGAAGGATTGGGAGGAAACTTGAAAACAAGGACATCGCCGCGTTCCGGCTTGCGCGCGAAGATGCGTCCATCGAAGAGAGGCGGCGCAAAGGGAAAACTGTAGCGGCTATAGCCATATGAATATTTACTGGCGAAAAAGAGGTCGCCGTCTACCAAGGTTGGGCTCATCGAACCTGATGGCGTAGAGAATGGTTGAAGTATAAAAACTCGAACAACAATCGCAGAAAGCATCAATCCGCCGCCGCCGATGAGTAAGGCCAGGTACCAAGGCATGACCTTTTTCCCTGGCGGCATGAATTGGCGTACGATAAGAACGAGCACTACCTGTAACGGGCTCAGTCCGACCGTGATCCAGATGTCCAGATTCGGAATGTCTACGATCGGAAACCCGACAAACAATATCAGAGCGATTCCAAGTACAACGCTCAGAAAAGTGAGAGCCGCCAAGCGCGGCCGCCCGATCCAAAGGAAGCCTGCAACGGCCGATCCGACATAGCTGATAAGAATCGTCGAAACTAATCCGCGCCGTTTCTCTTTCACCTTACCACCCCCGACTCTACAATTTTAAATTGCACGGGCGGTAAACTCTCCGCAATAAAAAACGGGCCCGAAGGCCCGTTTGAACGCTTCAACCGCAGATCAGACTGGGTTATGCCGCCAGCGCCGCCTGCAGCGTGGTCAGCTGGTCGAGATATTCCTGCGTCCGCTGCCGGGCGTCGTCGTCATGGGCGTCGGCCAGGTCTTCGCGGGCGTGCTGGATGCGCGTCTCGACGTCGTCGCGGTCGATGTCCTCGACCCTTGTCGCGGCTTCGGCCAGCACCGTGCAGCCTTCCGGCGTGACATCGCAGAACCCGCCGAAGATCACGTAACGGTCGGACTTGCCGCCGACATTGACCGTCACCACCCCAGGGCGGATCGAGGTCATCAGCGGCGCGTGTTTGGCGAGTACGGTGAACTCGCCGTCCGTGCCGGGAATGATGGCCGAATCGATCTCTTCGGAGACAAGCAGCCGCTCCGGCGACACCAGTTCGAATTTGAAGGGTTGAGCCATGATGTCTTACCAACCGTGTCCGTTACCGGGACGCGCCAGGCGTCCCGGAATTCGGTTCCTTAATATCAGGCCGCTTCGGCCGCCAGTTTCTGGGCCTTCTCGACCGCTTCCTCGATCGTGCCGACCATGTAGAACGCGGCTTCGGGAAGGTGGTCGTATTCGCCGTTGACCAGGCCTTTGAAACCCTTGATCGTATCAGCGAGGTCGACCAGCTTGCCCGGCGAGCCCGTGAACACTTCGGCGACGAAGAAGGGCTGCGACAGGAAGCGCTCGATCTTGCGCGCGCGCGCCACCGTCAGCTTGTCCTCTTCGGAAAGCTCGTCCATGCCCAGGATTGCGATGATGTCCTGCAGCGACTTGTAGCGCTGCAGCGTCGACTGCACCTGACGGGCCACCTCGTAGTGCTCTTCGCCGACGATCATCGGATCGAGCATGCGCGAGGTGGAGTCCAGCGGATCCACCGCCGGGTAGATACCCTTTTCCGAGATTGCGCGGTTAAGCACCGTGGTGGCGTCCAGGTGGGCGAAGGAGGTCGCCGGCGCCGGGTCGGTCAAGTCATCGGCGGGCACGTAGATCGCCTGCACCGAGGTGATCGAACCCTTGTTGGTCGTCGTGATGCGCTCCTGCATGGTGCCCATGTCGGTCGCCAGCGTCGGCTGGTAACCCACGGCAGACGGAATGCGGCCCAGCAGCGCCGACACTTCCGAACCCGCCTGGGTGAAGCGGAAGATGTTGTCGACGAAGAACAGCACATCCTGGCCCTGGTCGCGGAAATGCTCGGCAACCGTCAGGCCGGACAGCGCAACGCGGGCGCGCGCACCGGGCGGCTCGTTCATCTGGCCATAGACCAGCGCGGCCTTGGAGCCTTCGCCGCCGCCGAGCTTGTTCACGCCTGATTCGATCATCTCGTGATAGAGGTCATTGCCCTCGCGGGTACGCTCGCCGACGCCTGCGAACACCGAGTAGCCGCCATGCGCCTTAGCGACGTTGTTGATCAGTTCCATGATCAGAACGGTCTTGCCCACGCCGGCGCCGCCGAACAGGCCGATCTTGCCGCCCTTGGCATAAGGCGCCAGCAGGTCGACGACCTTGATGCCGGTGACCAGGATCTCGGCCTCGGTCGACTGCTCGACATAGGACGGCGCTTCCTGGTGGATGGCGCGCTTGGTTTTGGTCTTGAGCGGGCCGGCCTCATCGACCGGCTCGCCGATAACGTTCATGATGCGGCCGAGCGTCTCGTCGCCTACCGGAACCGCGATCGGCTCGCCGGTATCGACGACTTTCTGGCCTCGCACCAGACCCTCGGTGGAGTCCATGGCGATGCAGCGCACGGTGTTTTCGCCGAGATGCTGGGCGACCTCGAGAACAAGGCGGTTTCCGTTGTTGTCGGTTTCCAGCGCGTTCAGGATCGCCGGCAGGCTATCGGTGAACGCGACGTCGACGACGGCGCCGATGACCTGGCGGACGGTGCCGACATCGCCGGAACCCAGCTTGACCGGGGCGCTCTTGGCGCTCGCGGCCTTGGCCGGCGCCGCCTTGCGCGCCGCGGGTTTCGCCGCAGCCGGCTTCTTGGCTGCCGGTGCCTTGGTCGCGGCCGGCTTCTTGGCCGCCGCGGTGGTCTTGGGGGTCGCTGCTTTTGCCATCGATCCTTACCTTCTTTAAGCCTCTAGAGCGCTTCGGCGCCCGAAATGATTTCGATCAGTTCCTTGGTGATCTGCGCCTGACGCTGGCGGTTGTAGCTCATCGTCAGCTTGTCGATCATCTCGCCCGCATTGCGCGTTGCATTGTCCATCGCCGACATCTTGGCGCCCATCTCGCCGGCGACGTTCTCCAGCAAGGCGCGGAAGATCTGCACGGAGATGTTGCGCGGCACCAGGGTCTTCAGGATTTCGGCGGCGCCGGGCTCGTAGTCATAGGCCGCGTCGCCAGCCGTTTCAGCCTCTTCCGTCGGCGCGGCAGGGATGATCTGCATCGCGGTCGGAACCTGGCTGATGACCGACTTGAACTCCGAGTAGAACAGCGTCGCGACGTCGAACTGGCCGTCGTCGAACATGGAGATGACCTTGCGGCCGATCGCATCGGCATTGGCGAATGCGAGCTGCTTGACCTCGCGCAGGTCGACGCGGTCGATGATCAGCTTGTTGTAGTCGCGGCGAAGCGCGTCATAGCCCTTCTTGCCGACACAGATGATCTTGACCGTCTTGCCGTCGGCCTGAAGCATCCGGATGTGTTCGCGCGCGAGTCGGGCGATCTGCGAGTTGAAGCCGCCGCACAGGCCGCGTTCCGCGGTGCAGACGATCAGCAAGTGCGTTTCGTCATTGCCAGTGCCGGTCATCAGGCGCGGCGTGTCCGCGCCTTCGCCGACCACCGAAGCGATATTGGCCATCACGGCGCCCATGCGCTGCGAGTAGGGCCGCGCTGCCTCCGCCGCTTCCTGCGCGCGGCGCAGTTTGGCGGCGGCGACCATCTGCATCGCCTTGGTAATCTTCTGCGTCGCCTTGACCGAGGCAATGCGAACGCGGAGGTCTTTCAAAGAGGCCATGTCGCTTCCCGTCGATCCTTAGGCGAAGGTCTTGGCGTAGCTGTCGATCTGCGCCTTGAGCTTTTCCTCGATTTCGGGCGTCAGCGCCTTCTCCGCACGGATGGCATCGAGCACGTCCTTGCCTTCGCTGCGCATGTGCGCCAGCAGGCCCTGCTCGAACCGGCCGACATCGGCGACCGCAAGCTTGTCGAGATAGCCCTTCACGCCGGTGTAGATCACCGCCACCTGCTCTTCGGTCTTGAGCGGCGAGAACTGCGGCTGCTTGAGCAGCTCGGTAAGGCGCGCGCCGCGGTTAAGCAGGCGCTGCGTCGCGGCGTCGAGGTCCGAACCGAACTGGGCGAAGGCCGCCATCTCGCGGTACTGGGCCAGTTCGCCCTTGATCGAGCCGGCGACCTGCTTCATCGCCTTGATCTGGGCCGAGGAACCGACGCGCGACACCGAAAGGCCGACGTTCACGGCCGGACGGATGCCCTGGTAGAACAGGTCGGTCTCGAGGAAGATCTGGCCGTCGGTGATCGAGATCACGTTGGTCGGAATGTAGGCCGAAACGTCGTTGGCCTGGGTCTCGATGACCGGCAGCGCGGTCAGCGAACCGGCGCCGTTGTCTTCATTGAGCTTCGCGGAGCGTTCCAGCAGGCGCGAATGGAGGTAGAAGACGTCGCCCGGATAGGCTTCACGGCCCGGCGGACGGCGCAGCAGCAGTGACATCTGGCGGTAGGCGACGGCCTGCTTGGACAAATCGTCGTAGCCGATCAGCGCGTGCATGCCATTGTCGCGGAAATACTCGCCGATCGCGCAGCCGGCAAACGGCGCCAGGAACTGCATCGGGGCCGGGTCGGACGCGGTCGCCGCGATAACGACGGAGTATTCGAGCGCGCCGCGGTCTTCCAGAACCTTCACGAACTGGGCGACGGTGGAGCGCTTCTGGCCGACGGCGACGTAGACGCAGAACAGCTTGTCCTTGTCGGGACCGTTGTCGTGGATCGGCTTCTGGTTGAGGATCGTGTCGAGAATGATCGCGGTCTTGCCGGTCTGGCGGTCGCCGATCACCAGCTCGCGCTGGCCGCGGCCGACCGGGATGAGCGCGTCGATCGCCTTGAGGCCGGTCGACATCGGCTCATGCACCGACTTGCGCGGGATGATGCCCGGCGCCTTGACGTCGACGCGACGGCGTTCCTTGGCCTTGATCGGGCCTTTGCCGTCAATCGGGTTGCCGAGCGCGTCAACGACGCGGCCCAGCAGTTCCGGACCGACCGGCACGTCCACGATGGCGCCCGTCCGCTTGACGATATCGCCTTCCTTGATGTCGCGGTCGTTACCGAAGATCACGACGCCGACATTGTCGGCTTCCAGGTTCAGCGCCATGCCGGCGATGCCGCCGGGGAATTCGACCATTTCGCCCGCCTGGACGTTGTCGAGCCCGTAGACGCGGGCGATACCATCGCCGACGGAGAGAACCTGTCCGACCTCGGAGACCTCAGCCTCCTTGCCGAAATTCTTGATCTGATCTTTCAGGATTGCGGAAATTTCCGCGGCGCGAATATCCATCAGCCGACCTCTTTCAGTGCAAGCTTCATCGAATTGAGTTTGGTTTTGAGCGACGTATCGATCTGGCGCGAGCCGATCTTGACGACCAGCCCGCCGAGAATCGACGGATCGACCGTGAGTTTGATCGTCACATCCTTGCCGGCAACCTGCTTAAGGGTCGCGGCGAGTTCTTTTTGCTGGGCAGCGGTGAGTTCGTGCGCGGCCGTCACGTCGGCTGCCACCTCGCCGCGCGCCTCGGCTGCAATCACGCGGAAAGCATTGATGATGCCGGGCAATGCGAACAGGCGGCGGTTACGCGCCACCACGCGGAGGAAATTGCCGACCAGACCCTTGATCGCCGCCTTGTCGGCAATTGCCGAAATGGCGCGCAACTGGTCCTCGGCGGAAAACACCGGGCTTCTGACGAGGCGCTGCATGTCAGCGGATTCGGCGATCATTTTCTCGATCGCGTCGAGGTTCTTTTCGACCGCTGCGACCGACTTTGATTCCTGGGCAAGATCGTGCAGCGAACCCGCATAGCGTTCGGCGACACCGGATATGAGAGATGAAGTCTGTGCCACGGGCGACCGTTTCTCTTCTTGTGAAATCAAAGCTTGACTCAGCGGGGGCAATGGTCCCCTCGTCAACCATTTGATCTAATTGACATTTCTGGTTCCGATCATCGGCTCTCCGCCTTGATCCGGCCAAAATTCGTCTGCCGTCTAGCACAGCCTCCGGGGAGTCGCAACATGGCCGAAGTCATGCTTTCGCATCAATTCTACCACATCCGGATGAGCATGGCGTCGTAGGCAGCCCGATTCAGGGAATGAATCCCAGCGGATAGGCGCCGGCCAGGACCGCAAGGACCAGTTCGACGATGAGGAAAATCCAGTTGAACGGTTTGTTTCCATTGTCCGAGAGCATCGAGATGATCCGGCCGAACACCGTGACCGTCCAGCCGGCCGCCAGCGCCAGGTAGATCACCGGCTGCGCGAGCAGGATCGCGGTGCCTCCGACACCCACATAGAACCCGGCCATTGTCGCGCGACCCTGCGCCAGCCCCTCGGGACGTTCGGGCACGGTCTGAAGACGAAGCGCACGGAATGCGAGGCGCGGCATGAACATCAAGATCAGGCCGAAAAAGGCGGTCGCTGCCGCGCTTGACCATGCCAGCCATTCTCCCGTCGAAAAAGGCCACGGAAATACGAACTCCATCGATTGTCCCCTGATTGTCGTCAGCCCCGCTGCCGCAAGGTCTCCCGCGCCTGATCGTCGGTGTCAAGATTTTGAGCGCTTGTTGGCGGCATCCGGCGCGCAGGCTCCGTCGAATTTGGCCGAGGCGGACAACCCGTTGCGCTCCACGACGATGTTGCCGCCGTATCGGGTCTGGGCCTTGGTGCGCGCCTGAAGCTTCATCGTCACGCTTACAGTGACGGAATTTTCTCCCAGCGTCGTGTAGGTCCGCAGCTCGCCGTCATCTTTCGAAACTCGGTTCTGCAATGCCAGCTCGCGTATGAGCCCGTCGATGCGGGCATAGGCGCGTTCGATGGTAACCTGATTGTCGTAGAACCGCTCGATCAGCAGCAGATAACGCCAGCTGTCCGGATCCTCCGGATCTTCCAGCTGGCCTTCACGCAGAAAACGGCAATGCGCCGCGCTCTCGATCCAGTGAATGTCGCCGAGTTGCGGCGGCTGCGGATTGCCCGGCGGCGTCGCGACGATCACGTCGGATCGGCGCGGCGTCATCGGAACCGGCGCGTCGGCAGGGTCCAGTGCCTCGGCTGGATTTTTGGGGGATGAATCTTCGGAGGCCGTTTCGCCGCTGCCTTCCATCTGGGCCGGCGCATCCTCCTGCGCACAGGCAGTCCGGCCGCCAGCCGCCAGCATCAGGCCCGCGGCAAGCAAGACCGCCCTCATCCCGATCCGCCCAACCATCACCATCGCGCTCCCGCTTGCCCGTCGACCTGCGTGTCGTGACGCCAGTCAAACGGCAAGTTGGCACGGTGGCAATGGGTTTGGCTCCAAAAAAGGCGTCAGCGATCGACCAGGACGGAACATTGCGCGTGGCGCACGACACGGGCCGCGGTAGATCCCAGGAAGTAGTCCTGCATGCCGGGATTGTGCGAGGCGACGATGATCAGGTCGGCCTTGTGGTCTTCAGCCGCCAGGATGATTTCGGATGCGGGTTTGCCGGAGCGGATATCGACTTCGACGTTGCCGCCGGCCGCCCCGGCGAATTCCTGGAGCTTGTCCCTGGCGTAGTTCTTGCGCGATTCCTCGACGCCGGCCGGCATTTCCGCACGGACATAGCCCGGGATCGATTCCATTACCGAAACAAGCACGATCTTGCCGCCATCCTCGCTCAGGGCCTGCGCCTTGGCGATCATGGATCCGCCGCGTTCGGCGTTGGCGGTATCGATCGGAACGATGATTGTCTTGTACATATATATCCTCCACTCGGCCGGAACGGTCTGCGCCCAACATACATAGCATCGGCCGACCGGCGATGACATGGATCAATGCCGTCGCAGGCGCGCTCACACGAACTTGCGAAACAGTCGCGTTTTTTCGAACAGTTCCTCGAGCGTCCGCATCCGTTCGCTAGTCGTCGCCCAGGTCCGGTTTTCCACCGCTGCGACCAGGGCCTCGACGATGAACAGGATGACCGCGGTCGAGTCCCACGCTGACGGCGCCTCGATACGGGCGTGAAACGCATGCGTGCCGGGCGCGACCGCCGGCGATCCCCACTGATCGGTAAAGATGACGATCTCTGCGCCGCGCGCGCGCGCCATGTCGGCAAGGCGCAGGATATCGTGTTCGTAGCGCCTGATATCGAAGGCGATCAGGACGTCGCCCTGTTTCATGTCAAGGACATAGTGCGGCCACGTGTTTGAATTCGACGCGATCAGCCGGACACCGGGGCGCACGACCTGCAAATGGGTGAAGCAGTATTCGGCCAATGATCGGGTGATCCG
>JBNLDE010000231.1:0-2803 GCA_050304175.1 Zhengella sp.
GTTGCGCGCCCGCGGGCGCGGCGCGCCGCGCCGCGGGCGGCATCGTAGACGTCCGGCGTTATCGCAGCGCCGCGTTCGAGGCAGGCGCGAAGCGTTTCGCTGAGTTTTTCGCGATGACAGCGCAATTCGTGGCCAAGCGCGAGATGGGCCTCGAAATTCTGGATTGTCGCGTGGACGTCGCGGCCGGCGGCCAGTTCGTCCGGCTCGTCGACCTCGATCACCGTCGCGCCAGCGCGCTCGGCCGCCGCGGCCGTATGCTCGACGGCCGCTTGCATCGACTTTTCCGCCTCGTCCCAGACCCGTGTCCGGTAGAGACCGATGCGCAGACCGGCCGGGTCGGCGGGCGCCGGATCGAGCGCGCGGCCCGTGGCGCCCGCGGCAAAAAGCGCAACATCGTCCACGGTCGCGGCAAAGAACCCGGTTGTGTCGAGCGACCAGGAAAAGGTCTTGCTGCCGGTGGTCGGCACCAGTCGGAATCCCGGCTTATAGCCGGCGACGCCGCTGAACGCGGCCGGGCGGATGACCGAACCTCCTGTCTGGGTGCCGAGCGCGGCGGGAACCATGCCGGCGGCGATAGCAGCGACGGATCCGGAGGAAGAGCCGCCCGGCGTGTGCGCGTGGTTGTGCGGATTGACGGTCGGGCCTGGCTGGAAATAGGCGAACTCAGTCGTCACGGTCTTGCCGATGATCGAGGCGCCGGCGTTGCGCAGCATGGCGACGATGGCCGCGTCGGCGGCCGGACGGTGACCGGCATAGATCGGCGAGCCGTAGGCCGATACGAGATCACAGGTGTCGAAAATGTCCTTGACGCCGACGGCTATACCGGCCAGCGGCCCTCGCGCAGCCTCGGCCTGGCGCAGGATCGTCTCGCGGTCCGCGCGAGCCGTGAAAGCATGGATGGCGCCGTCAAGCGCGTCGATCGCCTCGACCGAGGCCGCAACCGCCTCGCGCGGGCTGGTTTCGCCGTTGGCGATGGCTTCGAGAATGGCACGGACCGACTGCATGGCTCCTCCCGGGCATTGGGCAGAAACCTCTATCGCCGTTTGAACAACCGTCCGTCAATGGTGACCAGGCCGAACGCGATCAGGGCCAGACCCGCCAGCTCTAAACCACCGAGGCGTTCGCCGAGAAACAGCACCCCGAGCAGGATGGCGGAAGCCGGAACCACGAGCGTGACCAGCGAGGCATTCGTCGCGCCGGCCGAGGCGATCAGGCGGAAATAGAGAATATAGGCGAAGGCGGTCGAAAGGAGGCCGAGGGCGAGCACGGCGGACCAGGTCTGGACGCCGGAGGCAAACAGGGTTTCCGGTCCGGAAAACAACAGCACGACCGGCGCCATCAGGAACGTGGATCCGGTCAACTGGCCGGTGGCGACTATGGTTGCCGGCACGGCTTTGAACCGCCTGGCGAAGATGGCTGCGAAGGCATAGGAGAGGGTGGCGCACAGCACCGCGATTTTCGGCCAGAGCGGGCCACCGAGACCGGCGAGCGCCGAAGGTCCGACCAGCAGTCCGGTTCCGGCCACGCCAAGCGCGATGCCGGCCAGCTTGTTGGCGCTCAGTTTCTCGTCGGCGGTCAGGATGTTGGCGGCGATCACGGTCCAGAAAGGGGTCGTGGCATTGATGATCGATGCCAGGCCCGCGCCAAGCTCCCGTTGCCCGGTGAAGATCAGCGAAAACGGAATGACGTTGTTGAGGACAGCCAATACGAAGAAGGGCAGGGCGAGCGGCAGGGCCGTCCGGAACGAGGGACCGCGCCACAGCAGGTAGATATGCAGGGCGCCTGCCGCGATGGCCACGCGCGCAAACACCAGCGCCAGCGGATGCATTTCGGCGACCGCGATGCGACCGAAGAAGAATGCGCCGCCCCAAACCAGGCCAAGGAGCAGCAACATGGCCCATTCAAGGCCGGTCATGGTCGTGCGCTGCGGCGCGGATATGTTAGTTGCCGTCATGGATTCGCCTTCCGGATCGAAACGCGACATTGCCCGGGCAGGCCTGTGCGCGCCACCCGAAAACTGCGCGGTTGCCACGCCGGGCCTATTCTGATGACCTAGCCGCCCGTGATGCCCGCCGAGGACTACACCCGATGCAGCGATTTGAAACCGCCCGCGACGCCGCGCTGACACTGCGCCCCGACGTCCCGGTCTATTGTTTCCATCCCGAGGTCCTGAAGGCCGACGCCGTTCGCTTCATGCAATTGTTTCCCGGCAGGACAGCTTACGCGGTCAAGACCAATGGCGAGGAAATGGTGCTGCGCACGCTTGCCGAGGCGGGGGTGAAGGCGTTCGATGTTGCCTCGCCTGCGGAGATCGCGACAGTGCGCGCCGTCGCGCCGAAGGCGGAGATGCTCTACATGCATCCGGTCAAGGCGCAGTCCGATATCCGTCTCGCTCTGGAGACTTTCGGCATCCGGGTGATTGCGGTCGATCACGAGGACGAGGTGACCAAGCTGACGCGGGTGGTGCGGGCGCTGGACATCGATCCGGGCTCGATGACGGTTTTCGTGCGGCTCCAGACCAAGGGCCACGCCGCTTACGAATTGTCGAAAAAGTTCGGCGCGGCGCCGGCCCAGGCCGTCGAACTGATGCAGCGGCTGGCGCGCACCGGCTACAATGTCGGCATCTGTTTTCATGTCGGCAGCCAGATCGAGGATGCCGACACCTATGAGCGCGCGCTGCGTTCGGCCGACTGGGTGCGAAACCGCGCTGGCGTACCACTGGCCGGGCTCGATATCGGCGGCGGCTTTCCCGCCGAATACGGCCATGATCCGCGGCGCAAAGCCGTCGAGATGCCGCCGCTGG
>JBNLDE010000232.1:0-17682 GCA_050304175.1 Zhengella sp.
TTTCGCGCTTTTCCGCGGCCTCTTCGTCGTCGATCGCGGCCGGTTCGACGCCAGATTCGGCCTCGGGAGCAGCCAGGGCCGGCAAGTCGGCAACCGGTTCAGGCAGGCCGCGCAGAAGGCGGCACAGGCGGGCGATGGTGCTCTTCAGGTCGTGCCGGTGCACCACCATGTCGACCATGCCGTGCTCGCGCAGATATTCCGCCGTCTGGAAATCCTCGGGCAGCTTTTCGCGGATCGTCTGCTCGATGACGCGTTTGCCGGCGAAGCCGATCACCGCGCCGGGCTCGGCGATCTGCACGTCGCCCAGCATGGCGTAGGAGGCCGAAACG
Source organism: Zhengella sp. (assembly GCA_050304175.1). Classification (GTDB taxonomy): domain Bacteria; phylum Pseudomonadota; class Alphaproteobacteria; order Rhizobiales; family Rhizobiaceae; genus JAIOIW01. The sequence goes on from JBNLDE010000232.1 coordinate 330, forward strand.
CCGCCCGTCGTCGGATTGGTCAGCACCACGATATAGGGCAGGCCGGCTTCCTTGAGCATTTCGACCGCAACGGTGGTGCGCGGCAGTTGCATCAGCGACAGGATGCCCTCCTGCATGCGCGCGCCGCCGGAAGCCGCGAACAGCACCAGCGGCCGCTTCAGTTCGATCGCCTTCATGAAGCCCTCGATGATCGCCTCGCCGGCGGCCATGCCGAGCGAACCGCCCATGAAGGCGAAATCGTGCGCGGTCACCACGATCGGCAGGCCCTCGATCTCGCCGGTGGCATTCACCACCGAATCCTCAAGGCCGGTCTTGGCCCGGTTTTCCCTGATCCGGTCGGTGTATTTCTTCACGTCGCGGAATTTCAGCGGGTCGACCGCCACCTTCGGCGCTTCCATCAGCTCGTATTTCGCGTCGTCGAAAAACGAGTTCAGCCGGTCGCGCACCGGCATCTTCATATGGTAGCCCGACGACGGGATGACCCAGAGGTTTTCCTCCAGCTCCTTGTGAAACACCATCTCGCCGGTCTCCGGGCACTTGATCCAGAGATTTTCCGGCATGTCGCGGCGCCCGAGCATCGAGTTGATTTTCGGCCGGACGAAATTGGTGATCCAGTTCATGATTATCTGTCCCGGGCCGCACCCGCAGCGGCCTCTCTTTTCTTGAGCCTGTCCCTAATGTGGGCCGGTTATCCCGCTTCCGCAAGGCGCGCTTCGCGCACGCCCTTCGCCAGACCGGACACGAAGGTGGCAACCGCCTCGGCGGGATCGGCGGTCATTTCGCCGTCGGGGCCGAGCACATTGGCGATCGCATTGACGATCGCGGTGCCGACCACGACGCCGTCGGCCGCGGCCCCGATCGCGCGTGCCTGGCTGGCCGTCTTGACGCCGAAACCGACGCAGACCGGCAGGTCGGTGTGGCCCTTGATCCGCGCCACCGCCGCGCCGACCTTGTCGGTGTCCGGCAGCGCCGAGCCGGTGATCCCCGTCATGGACACGTAGTAGACGAAGCCCGATGTGTTGTTGAGTACGGTCGGCAGGCGCTTGTCGTCGGTGGTCGGCGTCGCCAGCCGGATGAAGTTGATGCCCGCCTTCAGCGCCGGCAGGCACAATTCCTCGTCCATTTCCGGCGGCAGGTCGACCACGATCAGCCCGTCGACGCCCGACTCGATCGCGTCTTTCACGAACCGGTCGACGCCATAGATGTAGATCGGGTTGTAGTAGCCCATCATCACGATCGGCGTGGTGTCGTCGCTCTCGCGGAATGCGCGCGCCATGGCCAGCGTCCTCACCAGCGTCTGCCCGCCCTTGAGCGCGCGCAGGCCCGCGGCCTGGATCGCCGGGCCGTCGGCCATCGGGTCGGAGAACGGCATGCCGAGCTCGATGATGTCGGCGCCCGCGCCCGGCAGCGCCTTCATGATGGCGAGCGAGGTGTCGTAGTCCGGGTCGCCGCCCATGAAATAGGTGACGAGCGCCGGGCGGTCTTCGGCCTTCAGCGCTGCGAATTTTCGATCGATACGCGTGGTCATGTCACAACTCGTGTCCCAGGATTTTGCCGACGGTCATCACATCCTTGTCGCCGCGGCCGGAAAGGTTCATCAGGATAATCTGGTCCTTGCCCATCTTCGGCGCGCGCTTCATTACCTCGGCGATGGCATGGCTGGGTTCCAGCGCCGGGATGATGCCCTCCAGCCGGGTGAGCAACTGGAACGCCTCCAGCGCCTCCTGGTCCATGATCGGAACGTAGTCGGCGCGGCCGGTGTCCTTGAGCCAGGAATGCTCCGGGCCGATGCCGGGATAATCGAGGCCGGCGGAGATCGAGTGGCCGTCCTTGATCTGGCCGTCCTCGTTCTGCAGCAGGTAAGTGCGGTTGCCGTGCAGCACGCCCGGCGCGCCGGCGGTGATCGAGGCGCAGTGTTCGTCGCCGTCGAGGCCCTTGCCGCCCGCCTCCACGCCGACAATCTGCACGTCGGTGTCGTCGAGGAACGGATGGAAAATGCCCATGGCGTTCGAGCCGCCGCCCACGGCGGCGATCACCAGGTCGGGAAGGCGGCCTTCCGCCTCCAGGATCTGTTCGCGGGCTTCGACGCCGATCACGGCCTGGAAGTCGCGCACCATCTCCGGATAGGGGTGCGGGCCGGCGACAGTGCCGATCAGGTAGTAGGTGTCGTCGACATTGGTCACCCAGTCGCGCAGAGCCTCGTTCATCGCGTCCTTGAGTGTGCCGTGGCCGGCGGTGACGGGCCTGACCTCGGCGCCGAGCAGCTTCATGCGGAACACGTTGGGCGCCTGGCGCTCGACATCGGTCGCGCCCATGTAGACCACGCACGGAAAGCCGAACCTGGCGGCCACGGTGGCGGACGCCACGCCGTGCTGGCCGGCGCCGGTCTCGGCGATGATGCGCGTCTTGCCCATGCGCCGGGCGAGCAGAATCTGGCCGATGCAGTTGTTGATCTTGTGCGAGCCGGTGTGGTTGAGTTCCTCGCGCTTGAAGTAGATCTTCGCGCCGCCGAGATGCTCGGTCAGCCGTTCGGCGAAGTAGAGCGGGCTCGGGCGGCCGACATAGTGCGCGCCGAGCGATTTCAGTTCCGCCTGGAACTCCGGATCCGTCTTGGCCTTGTTCCACTCCTCCTGCAAATCCAGGATCAACGGCATCAGCGTCTCGGCGACGAAACGCCCGCCGAAAATGCCGAACATGCCCTGCTCATTGGGCCCTGTGCGGAAGGAATTGGGATTGGACGGCTGGTTCACGGGATCTACTCCTCACTGTCGCGCTTCCCTTATCGCAGCTTTAGGGGCGGGGCAATGCGCGAGCACGGGTCTTGCCGGCAAGTGGCGCGATTATCGGCGCGCCCGTTCCACGGCTTCGAAAAACGCCCTGATCAGGCCGGTGTCCTTGACGCCGGGCGCACTCTCCACGCCTGACGAAATGTCCAGGCCGGGCGGATTGGCGATGCGCATCGCTTCGCCGACATTGGTCGCGTTGATCCCCCCGGCCAGCATCCAGTCGAGTCCGGGCGGCAACTGCCTGAGCAGCGACCAGTCGAAAGAGACCGCGTTGCCGCCGGGAAGTTCCGATCCCTTCGGCGGCTTGGCATCGAACAGGAAGCGGTCGGCAACGCCGCGATACGGTGCGATCCTGTCGAAATCGCTGGCCTGCGAGATCGCGATCGCCTTCATCACCGGCAGGCCATGGCGCGCCCTCAGCCCGGTCACGCGCGCGGCATCTTCCTTGCCGTGCAATTGCAGCATGTCGGGCTTCATCACCGACACGATCTCGTCGAGAAACGCGTCGTCGGCATCGACAGTCACCGCGACCGTTGCAACCCCTTCGCCCCGCGCGATCGCCGCCAGCGCCGCCGCGGTCTGCACCTCGACGTAACGCGGGCTCTTGGCGAAGAAGATGAAACCGGCATGGCTCGCGCCGCCGGCGATTGCCGCGCGCAGGGCCTCTTCTGTTCTCAGTCCGCAGATCTTGATGTCCATGGGCGGCCAGATAGCGCGGCGGTGCGGTTAAGTCGAGGCCGGTCGAACCGCCTGGCCCGCCCGCTGGTCGCGCGGTGCGGCGCTATCGAGGAAAAAACTCGCATCTGTGTGAGATTGTTCATTGCGGACGGGTGCATGATTGGCTACGAATATTCATCAGAAATCGTTTTACCAGAAGGGAATCTGGATCGGCGCAATCGTGGCGCCGATACGATTAAAACTATATTTGAATATAGTTTTATTAGATCTTCAGGCGACGCACTTCAGGGGCAATTGGGGCGACTCAAACTCGAATTCTGTTGAATTCGGAGGAGGAAAGTCATGTTCTCCATTCTCAAGCCCGGAAGATTTCGGTTGCTCGGGCCATCCCTTGTTTTCGGATTCGCCGCCATGGCGATCTCGGCATCGCCGGCGGCCGCCCAGGACGCGCCTTTCGCCAAGTGCAAGGGGCTCGTCTTCTCCACCGAGGAGGATTTCCTCAGCCGCGGGCCTGAACCCGCCGACGGCAATCCGCTTGTCTCCGACGGCGATCTGCTCGCCTATGACGCGGCTTCGGGCAGCAGCTTCGTTTGCGCCCGCAACCGCGACCTCGTCGGCCAGTTCGACGTTCGCGAGGACATGGGCCTCGATGCTGTTGACGTGATCGACGCGGAAAAGGGCATCGTCGCCTTTTCCACCGAGCTCGACAGCCCGCACGGCAATTTCGGCCAGGGCGACCTGCTGTTTCCCGACGGCACGGTAATCCCCAACGCCGTGTTCGCGTTCCCCTTCAAGCTGCGGCCCAATGTCGGGCTCGACGCGGTGCACTTCGTCGGCGACAAGCAGAGGATCATCAAGGCGATCGACCTTGCGCGCCAGCTCGGTCCCAAGCCGCTGGCCGACGATCCGGCGACCTATATCGGCCGCCTCAAGGAACTCGGGGTCGACATCTGGTACTCGATCGAGGGAACCGGGCCGACACCGAAGGCTCCCGGTGTCCTCGACGGTGACATCCTTTCGCTGACCGGCGCCAAGGTGGTCCCGCAAAATGCGTTGCTCGATCCGCCGATTCCGGCGGGAATCCCGTCCCGAGGCGTCGATTTCGGGGCAGATGCCCTGACCGCAGACCGGATGGGCAACCGCAAGTCGATCCTGTTCTCCACCGAGATCCTGTATCGCGGCGAGCCGCGGCCCTTCACCGATGGCGACGTGCTCAGGTTGGGCGGCAATGTCGCGATCCTCAACGAGGTGCTGATCAAGCCGCTGGAACCGGCCGCCGATTTCATCGGCCTGGATGCGCTGGCCTTCGATCGCACCACGGTGACGTTTCTGCCCAAGCTCGACAATCTGTGCGGCAATCTCTTCGTTCCGCGCAGCCCGCGCGACTTCGACGCAAGCGGCCTGTGGCGCGACGGGTTCGGCACAACGCCGCCGGGAGCCGAGCCGCGGCGCCCCTGCGGCCTTTTCGTGCCGGTCGACGGCGAACTGACGCCCGTGATGGACGTCAAGCGGTTCCGCATCGCCTACCGCAAGGCCGGCGATCCGGTGCCGCCGGTGGGCACGGCGCCGGGCATCCGCACCGAGTGGAAGATCAAGACCCGCAATCCGGTGACGTTGCTGTGCTCGAGCGCGGCGGCCGACATCGTGCCGCTCGCCAATGACGGCTCGGTGCAGCAGTGGATGGACGCCAAGGACTATCTCGACGCCCGCAACGGCGCGCCCGGCGGCATCTCGGATGGGTGCCCCAATTCCGGCCTGCAACTGGCGGTCTGGAACACGCTCGGCCTGCCGGCCGCCGACCAGGACGCCCATTTCATCGTCTGGCTGGAGTGGGAGACGACCGGTGGCGCGATGATGCGCGATCCGTTCGACTATCACGTCCAGCTCGACAACAAGGCGCCGACCGGCACGCCCGGCGTCAACGACCTGCCGAAACTCGAAGTGCGGCTTGCCGACGGCTCGGGCAAACCGGTTCCCGCCTGCGGCGAAGCGCCGTCCGGCCAGTCGAAGTTCGAGGTCTGGGGCCAGTTCGACGATCCGCACTACTGGTACTTCACGGTGACGGTCGAGGGCGGCTCGCCGCCGGTGTCGCACACTTATGCGCGCGTACCGGGCGACAACACCCACGAATACTACGAAGTGCCCGACGGTCCGCCCGGGCTGAAGAACACCGACGCCACCGGAACGACGCCCGACGGTCTGCTCGTTCACCTGCGTGACATCGACATGACCGAGCTCGGCGTGTCGTTCCAGAAGTGCTGCTACCTGTTGCGGCTGTGGGTCCACGACGCCACCATCCGTCACAGCTTCAACGGCTTCGCGGCGCACCTGACCATCGAGCATCGCCGCTCGGTGATCACCACCTTTGCAGCCGGTTGACAGCGCCTCCCGAGCGTGACCGGTAAAATGCGGCTTCCGGAAACGGAGGCCGCGTTTCGCTACCGGCCGGCCGGTACCCAAGCCGACGCCGCCCTCGCGAGAGGGCGGCGTCGACGCGGCAGCGGGTTTTCGTCGCGGTTTGCCCGGTTCGGCTAATAGGAAAGGCGCACGCTGCGGCTCCCGTTCTTGTAGAGCCCCGGCGGGATGGGAACGTCTGTTTTTTCGCGGTCTATGTTGATCGCGAATGTGCTGCCGCCGGTGAACTCCATCCTGTCGGCCACGTAGGCCGTGAACGGCGATGGTGTGACGACGGTGCCGCCGCCCGAGATGGTCAGCTTCTGGCCGGGGAAGTACAGGACGCCCTCGTAAAACGTGTCGCCGCCCCCGCTCACGGTGCTCTTGGCGTTCATGTCGGATGCCGGGTCCAGATAGACGACGAAGCCGGCAAGGCTGCCCGTCTTCATGGCGGACAGATGATAGTTGCCGCCGCCGCTCCAGTTCACGCCGGTTCCCTTTCCGGTGATGAACACGGTCACGCCATCGCCGGTGATCGAGGCGCCGCCCGACGAGTTGAACACGCCGTCCTTGATGACGTACAGGCCGGGCGCCATCTTGAAGCTGACGTTCTTCAGGCTGATCCCGCCGCAGTACACGCCCGGGTAAATCGTCCCCGGCTTGTCCAGCGAGAAACCGGAATGGTCGCAGGCGCCGTAGGTCGGTTTCTGCAGCGTGTCGAACGGATCGTTGAGCGCGTCGCACTTTTCGAGCGGTGCCGGCGTGACATAGGGCAATCCCTGGCTCACCCTGCCGACGAAACAGTTTTCCTTGCTTTTCAACGCCGAGCCGCCCGACAGGATGCCTGCGCTCAGATTGTCGCTGTTCACATGGACGGTGCAGCCCGTCGCATTCACGTCGGATCCGCCGCTTTCGAGGAAGCCGTTCTTCATCGTCGGGTTGAGCGAAAGAATGCAGATCGGATCGCCGGCCACGCTGACGGCTGCCGACGACCTGACGCGGATGGTAACGGTCTCGGGATTGACGATACCGCTGTAGATCGTGTTCACGCGGCAGGCGAACGTCCCAACGACATTGCCGCCGTTCATCGAGACGGCAAGCCTGGAATCGAGGCAGTCGCTCGTATGGTTTGCGCCGAACACATTCTCAGCCAGGGACACGCGTTCGGCATCCGTCTTGGTGTGCTGCCCGGCGGCTGCAAGAACGGCGCTGTCGAGGGACTGCTGATACTCCGATTTCAGATTGTTCATGCCGAACAGGCTGAGCGCGACGCCGCCGGCAAAAAGCAACGGGATCGCGAGGATCGAAAAGACAATCGCGAAATTGCCTTTCTCGCATGAGAGAAATCTCCGCGCCAAAGAATTTCTCGATAGCGCTAATTCATGTACTTCTAATTTAGGAAAAACCATAGCATAGCCCCACTAAAACTCAGTACATTCGTAGTCCAATGCTATGATTGAACATCTAAGCAACCGTTTATGTTTCTGGTTAAGCGAATATTTATGAATATGTTACTTGTCTAAATAATCGGCCCTCGCCCGTGCCTTCGCTCCAGGCGGCCTTTGGCCTCAGAGGGCCTTTCGGGCGCGGACGCCGGTCGGACGGGTTTACCGGTACCCGCCCTAGTCTTCCGCCAGCGGCTTGATCGGCGCCGGCGCGTTCTCGACCAGCGTATTGGTTGCTGCCGGTCCCCAGCTCGTTACCGGCTGGCCCGAACTGGTGCGCACCACCGAGTCGTATTCCAGCAGCGTGCGGTTGAGCGCCTGGCTGTCTTCGCATTTGGAGATCAGCCCGCCGACATAGCCGATACAGCGCTGCTTGCCGCCCGGCACGAACCCGCTGGCGACATCGCGAACCATGCCGTCCGGTCCGACCCGGAAATAGCTCAGGCGCACGGCGTAGGATTTGCTCTCCGATTGCCGGATGAGGCCGAAATCGACGCTGGTCGTGCTGCGCTCTTCCTGTTTGACGTGCCGGTGCACCACGTCGCCGTCGGCCAGCCGGTAGCTGCCCACGGGATCGCCGAACATCTTGATCCGGCCAAGCGTGTCGGCGTCGTAGTCGGGAAGGCTTGCCACGTTGGCATAGGGCCGGCCGACCGCGTAGCGCGAGAAGCTGCGGCTCGAGATCTCCTCGGCCTTCTTTTCGATTGAGGAGCAGCCGCCAAGAGCCGCCACGAAAATCGCCATGACGGCGAAAACGATTGAATGTCGCATTGTATCCCCTCGTCCCTCAATCCCTGATTGTTAGATTCCGGGGGCGGGAGTGGCAACCTGTTTCCGGCCGGACGCCTAGAATCCGATCGCCTGCAGCGCGGCGCCGTTGCGCTTCAGCCACGCCTTGGCCTCCGCCGTGCGCGGGCACAGCTCCTCGCACAGCGCCCAGAACGCCCGCGAGTGGTTCATCTCTTTCAGGTGGGCGCATTCATGGGCGACGAGGTAGTCGACCACTGTCGGCGGCGCCATCATGATGCGCCACGAGAACGACAATCCGCCTTCCGCCGTGCATGAGCCCCAGCGGCTCATCGTGTCCTTGAAGCGGACGGACTTGGCCGGCCGGCCGACCGTTTCGGCGTGCTTCGCCACCAGCGGCTCGATGGTGCGTTTGGCTTCCCGCTTCATCCAGTCCCGCAGCCGCCGTTTCAGATGCGCCCGCTCGCCATGCACGACCAGCACCGGCTCGCCGTCGATCACCGTCTTTTCCACCGTGCCGCGCCGGCCCGGCTCGTGGATGATGCGGTGCGGCACGCCGAGCACCGGCAGCTTGACGCCGGGACGCAGTTCCGGCCGGTCCGGCACCTTGGCGAGCTTTTCCTCAAGCCAGCCCTGGTGACGGGCGAGGAAGAGCTCGATCTCGCGCTCGGGATAGCGTGGCGGTACCGTGACCCGCAGGCCCTGGCCCCCGGCGTCGATTCTCAGCGTCAGCCGCTTGGCGCGCGCGTTTTCCACGATGCGCAGCGGCATTTCGCGCCCGGCCACGGCATGCAGGCGCTCGCGCGGGGCGGGCGGCTTTTTCGAGGGCGTGGTCAGGAAGCGCGGCAGCATGGGGCGAGGATAGTCGATTCGCGATGGACAATGGCGACATAAAAGAAACGCCGGATCCGTCTCCGGATCCGGCGTTTCAACTGGGCCCGAGCCCCAGGAGGATCAGTCCTCGTCGTCGGTCTTCACGTCCGGCACCGAGCCGGCGCGCTTGGCCTTTTCGGCGTCGCGGTCACGCATGAAGCGGTCGAACTCGTCCTGGTCCTTGGCGCGGCGCAGTTCGCGGACATATTCGTCGAACTCCTCGCGCATTTCTTCCAGCTTGCGGCGCTCTTCGGCAAGCCGCTTGAGTTCTTTCTCGCGCCAGTCGTCGAAAGCGACGTTGCCGGTGCGTGCATGCATGCCATGACGATGGCGTGCGTGGCGGCGGCAGCCGGCGAACATATCGTCGGTGGCGCGGTTGACATCGCGTTTGAATCCCTCGAGCCGATCGCCCCACAGGATGTAGGCAAGCATGGCGAGGCCGAGCGGCCAGAACACGATAAAGCCGAGCACCATCAACCCGATTGTCGCAGGTGTCCACGCGGGACGAAGCAGTGCGGAATTGGTCATCGTAAGCCGTTCCTTCCGGTTTCAGCGCAGCCACACCGGCTGCATGGATTCGAGATGGGAAGGCCAAATCGGCAATTCAAGATAAATCGCTTCCGATTTTGGATAAACGATTGAATCGAAAGAACTTTATCAACCGTTCCGGTAGAGGTAGCTGTAGCCGTTGATGGCCGGTACGCCGCCCAGATGGGCATAAAGGATCCGCGAACCTGCAGGAAAATATCCCTTCCTGACGAGGTCGATCATGCCCTGCATCGATTTTCCCTCATAGACCGGATCGGTCATCATGCCCTCCGTGCGCGCCGCCAGGCGGATGGCGTCGTTGGTCTCGTCGGAGGGTACGCCGTAGGCCGGGTAGGCATAGTCCTCGACCAGCACCACGTCGTCGGCGGACAGCGAACGGCCGAGCCCGATCTGGCCGGCGGTGCGTTGCGCGATTTCCAGCACCTGCGCCTTGGTCTGCGCCGGCGTGCCCGAGGCGTCGATGCCGATCACGCGGCGCTCGCGCCCGTCCATCGCGAAGCCGGCCAGCATGCCGGCATGGGTCGAGCCGGTCACCGTGCACACCACGACATAGTCGAAGGCAAAGCCGAGTTCGGCTTCCTGCTGGCGCACTTCCTCGGCGAAGCCGGCAAAGCCCAGGCCGCCCAGTTCATGCACCGAGGCGCCGGCGGGAATGGCGTACGGCTTGCCGCCCCGGGCTTTCACGTCCTCGATCGCGCGCTCCCAGCTTTCGCGAATGCCGATGTCGAAACCTTCGTCCACCAGCTCGATTTCGGCGCCCATCACCCGGCTCATCAGGATATTGCCGACCCGGTCGTAGACCGCGTCGGGAAACGGCACCCAGCTTTCCTGCACCAGGCGGCATTTCATGCCGAGTTTCGCGGCCACCGCCGCGACCTGGCGCGTATGGTTCGATTGCACGCCGCCGATCGTCACCAGCGTGTCGGCGCCGGAGGCCAGCGCGTCGGGCACGATATATTCCAGCTTGCGGATCTTGTTGCCGCCGAAGGCGAGGCCGGAATTGCAGTCCTCGCGTTTGGCATAGATCTCGACGCCGCCGCCAAGCGCCTCGGCAAGGCGTGGCAGCTTCTCGATCGGCGAGGGACCGTAGGTTAGGGGATAGCGTTCGAAATCTTGCAGCATTGCCGGCTCCTTGGCGCGTGTGAAATCGGCGTCAAACATAGCCCGTACCGCTCGACATGTGCTTGCAAATACAGGTTAGGAAATGAGAAGAATGGGCGACTGATCTGACAGAAACATACAATCCAGGCGATGTTCGACGAGAAAGCGAAAGAATCTTCCATGTCAGATGAACTCGACAAGGCCGATCTGCGCATCCTGCGCCTGCTGCAGGCCGACGGCCGGCTGTCCAACGCCGAAATCGCGGCCCGCGCCAATGTCAGCCCGGCCACCTGCCACCGGCGCATCCAGCGCCTGTTCGAGCGCGGCCACGTGTCCGGGGTCCGCGCCATGGTGGCGCCCGGGAGCGTCGACCGCGGCGCCCTGGTCATGGTCGGCGTCGTGCTCGACCGCTCGACGCCCGAGAGTTTTGCCGCCTTTGAAAAGGCCGTCAGCAAACTTCCGGTCGTGCTCGACTGCCACCTGGTGGCCGGCGATTTCGACTACATGCTGAAGATCAGGGTGCGCGACATGGCGGCGTTCAACCGGCTGCACGGCACCCAACTGATCGCGCTGCCCGGCGTGCGCCAGACCCGCACCTTCTTCGTGATGAAGGAAGTCATCGACAACGCGCCGCTGGATTTCTGACCGGTCAGCCCGGCTTGCGGGCAAGCTCGACCAGCCCGGCCACGGATCTCTTCAGCAGTTCCAGGTCCTGCGGCCGCGACAGGCGGTGATCGCCGTCTTTGACCAGCGTCAGCGTGACATCGTCGGCCGGCAGGTGTTCCACCAGCCGTTCGGCGTGGGTGTAGGGAATGTCCGGATCGGCCATGCCCTGCAGGATGTGGACCGGGCAATGGGTGTCGACAATGCCTTCGAGCACGCGGTTGGCCCGGCCGTCCTCGATCAGGGCGCGGGTGTAGACATAGGGACCGTCCGAATATTGCGACGGCACCTCGAAATGGCCTCGGCGCGCCAGGTCGTCTTTCTGCGCCTCGCTCAGCCGGGGTTCCACCAGTTCGACGGTAAAATCGGGCGCCGGCGCGATCAGCATCAACCCGGCGACGCGGCTGGATTCGGCGCGCCGCGCCAGTTCCTGCACCATCCTGAGCGCGATCCAGCCGCCCATCGACGAGCCGACCAGAATCTGCGGCCCCGAGGTGAAGCTGTCGAACACGGCCAGGCTTTCGGCGACCCAGCGCGAGATCGTGCCGTCATTGAAGGCGCCGCCGGATTCGCCATGGCCGGAATAGTCGTGACGGGTACAGGCGAGGCCCTGGTCGGTTGCCCATGCGCTCAACGTCTGCGCCTTGGTGCCGCGCATGTCGGAACGGTAGCCGCCAAGCCAGACGATGCCCGGGGAACCGCCTGGTTGGCGGCGCACGGCGATCGCGACGCCGCCAACATCGATCGTCTCGGGCATTCCGTCCATTGTGCGCTCTCCGATTCGCCTGGCCTTACCTGCCATGCACAACCGCCTCCGAAAAGCCCCTGCGGCCGATGTGCCGCAATTCGCGGCACGGTGGTGATTTTTGCTGAACACCGTGCTATTGACATTGCCGCGTGGCTGACAAAATAGCCCGCACGGGTCCCGTTCCGCGGAACGGCCCATGCACCAGACCGGATCAACAGTTCAGGAGACCACCGCCATTCGCAGACCGTTTAGAGCGCCGCCGACTGTCAAGGAAGGCCCGCGCGCCAACTCAGAAATCCGCGTTCCGCGGGTTCAGCTCATCGATAGCGAAGGTAACAATGTCGGCGATACGTCCATTGAGGACGCGCTGGCCGCCGCCGAGGAGGCGGGGCTCGACCTTGTCGAGATTTCGCCCAATGCTACGCCCCCCGTCTGCAAGATTCTCGATCTCGGCAAGCTGAAATACGAGAAGCAGAAGAAGGCCGCCGAAGCGCGCAAGAAAACCAAGACCATCGAGATCAAGGAGATCAAGATGCGTCCCAACATCGACACCCACGATTACGAGGTGAAGATGCGGGCGGTGCGCCGCTTCTTCGAGGAGGGCGACAAGGTCAAGGTCACGCTGCGCTTCCGCGGCCGCGAAATGGCGCACCAGGAACTGGGCATGAAGCTGCTCAACAAGGTGCGCGACGAGACCGAGGAAATCGCCAAGGTCGAGGCCGAGCCGCGTCTCGAGGGCCGTCAGATGATGATGGTGCTGGCGCCGCGCTGATCACGGATCGGCAGGGCGCCGTTCGGCGCCGTTGACATGGCCCTTTCGGGCACCAATGGTTTACACGGGGCGCTTTACGGAGCGCCCCTTTCTGTTGAGGCTGCAGGTGGCGCCGGCCATTTTCCGCTGGCGACATCGGCTGCCGGAATCCGGAAGCGATGAATGGGCAAATCGGGAAATGAACCGGACGGCGATGGCGAAGCGTTGGCCGACAGTGCAATGCCCCACGTGTTATTGCTCTGCCGGCACCGCGTAGGGGGGCCATCGCCGCCCGGGAGCGCCGTCCATTCCCGCAGCGCGGTCATGGCCGGCGTTTACGCATCCCACGATTGATTTGGACGTGCGGATCCCCGCAAATCCGAGTAGAGCCGCTAGCGCGACTCAATGTCCAAAGGATACGGCGAAAATATCGCACAAGTTAAATATATTACAATATGCATCAATCATCGCGGGGCCGGCCTATGGCGATACCTGGACCTGGTCGCCCGAAAACCGGACGCGTCCGGATTTCTCGAGGCGCTTGAGGCTGGCGTTCAGATAGGGCCGTGAAATCCCGGCCAGGGCCGCGAGGTCGTTCTGGGTGATCGGCCAGGCAAGGGTGAAATCGCCCCGCGGCATTTCCCGGTGCGTCTCCCAATAGCCGGCCTGCAGAAGCTGGACGATGCGGTCGTCGACCGACGGCGTTCGCAATGCCATCACATATTGAAACAGCGATTCCATGTTTTGGGCGACCTGGGCCGTACACCATTCGAGGAAATCCACGTCCTTGATCAGATTCCTGATGGCCGGTTGCTCGAGCAGATAGACATTGCTGTGCGAAAGCGCCCGGATCGTCTGGGTGGAGCTGTTTTTCAGCGCGCCGATGACATTGGCGATGCCGCCGCGAAATACGGGCGCATAGAAAATCTCCTTTCCGGAAAACGGATCGCGCTTGTACAGGCACAATACGCCCGAAGACACGATCAGGATGGGCGGATCGTCGCCTCCGGCTTCCGCCAGTATGTCGCCGCGCCTGGCTTCCACCAGCCGGCTTTGCGCCATCACCTTCCTGAGAACGCCGCCATGCGGTGGTGTCCCGAAAAATTCCAACATCGGCTTTCCTGTCCTGGGGACGGTGGGCGTAGACTAACCTGCAAATTAACTAAATAGGAAATTTGGCTAACGTGGCAATGCATGCCGGGCGCTGGCTTCGACCCCGGTGCTGGCCGCCCGCGCGACGCGCCAGAAGATCGCCGGCGCCCTGTTGCATCGCAAACACGAACCTAGTATAGACCCGCCGTTCAGAGCCGTCCGGCAGGGCATGCCGTGGCGGTTCGTAATGCTTTCCGGGCCTTTGGTCGGCTCCGGATGCGAATAACCGGGAAGCGGCGGACGGTTCCGCCGGGCTTTCCTCAAAGGAGAACAAGCAAAATGCCCAAGATGAAGACCAAATCCTCCGCCAAGAAGCGGTTCAAGATCACAGGCACCGGCAAGGTCAAGGTTGCGGCCGCCGGCAAGCGCCATGGCATGATCAAGCGTTCCAACAAGTTCATTCGCGACGCCCGCGGCATGATGGTCCTCCCCGAGGCCGATGCCAAGAAGGTCGTCAAGAATTACCTGCCCAACGGCGGCGGGCTCTGAGCAGCCCCGAGCGAACGCACTAGTTTCAAGGAGATCATGACATGGCACGTGTCAAACGCGGCGTAACTTCCCACGCCAAGCACAAGAAAGTCCTCAAGGCCGCCAAGGGTTTCTACGGCCGCCGCAAGAACACCATCCGCGTCGCCAAGCAGGCCGTCGAGAAATCGATGCAGTACGCGACGCGCGACCGCCGCGCCAAGAAGCGCAGTTTCCGCGCCCTGTGGATCCAGCGCATCAACGCCGCTGTCCGCGAGCACGGCCTCACCTATGGCCGCTTCATCGACGGCCTCAACAAGGCCGGCATTGAGGTCGACCGCAAGGTGATGTCGGATCTGGCGATCCACGAGCCGGCGGCATTTGCGGCATTGGTCGAGCAGTCCAAGAGCGCGCTCGCCTACCTCAAGGACCACACGGCGAACGAGTTTGAGAGCGCGGTTAACTGACCAGCGCTTTCCCAAGCTTGACATCGAGAACCTGGGAAACCCGCGCTGGCAGTAGCCGGTCGCGGGTTTTTCTATGAACTGAACACGATGGCACGAACGAAATGCAAATGACGGACCGGAACCAATGAGCGATCTCGCCGAACTCGAACAGGCCATACAAGCGGCGATCGCCGAAGCATCCGACGAGGCGGCGATCGAGGCCGTACGGGTTTCCGCCCTGGGCAAAAAGGGCTCGATCTCCGAAAAGCTGAAGACACTGGGCGCGATGAGCCCGGAGGAGCGCAAGGAAATGGGCCCGGCGATCAACGGGCTGCGCGACCGCGTGACCCAGGCGATCGCCACGCGCAAGGGCGATCTGAAGGACGCCGCCATCGCCGCGCGGCTGGCGCGCGAAACCGTCGACGTCACCCTGCCGGTTCATGCCGCGCCCGCCGAGCGCGGCCGGGTCCACCCGATCTCCCAGGTGATCGACGAGATCGCGGCGATCTTCGGCGATCTCGGCTTCGCCATCGCCGAGGGGCCGGACATCGAGACCGACTACTACAATTTCACCGCGCTCAACTTCCCCGATGGCCATCCGGCCCGCGAGATGCACGACACCTTCTTCTTCTCGCCCGACGAGACCGGCGAGCGCAAGCTGCTGCGCACCCATACCTCGCCGGTGCAGATCCGCACAATGGAAGCGCAGAAGCCGCCGATCCGTATCGTCATCCCCGGCAAGACCTATCGCTGCGATTCCGACGCCACCCACTCGCCGATGTTCCACCAGCTCGAGGGGCTGGTGATAGACAAGACGGCCAACGTCGCCAACATGAAGTGGGTGCTGACCGAGTTCTGCAAGGCGTTCTTCGAGGTGCCGGACCTCAACATGCGCTTCCGCCCGTCCTTCTTCCCGTTCACCGAGCCGAGCCTGGAACTCGACATCCAGTGCGACCGCTCGCGCCCGGGCGAGGTGCTGTTCGGCCAGGGCAACGACTGGATGGAGATCCTCGGCTGCGGCATGGTGCATCCCAACGTGCTGCGGATGAGCGGCCTCGATCCCGACGAGTACCAGGGCTTCGCCTGGGGCATGGGCATAGACCGCATCGCGACGCTGAAATACGGCATGCCGGACCTGCGCGACTACTTCACCGCCGACGTGCGCTGGCTCACCCATTACGGCTTCCGCCCGCTCGATATGCCGACGCTGTTCGGCGGCCTGAGCAGCTAAGGAGAACCGACCGATGAAATTCACCCTCTCCTGGCTCAAGGACCACCTCGACACCGAGGCCACGCTCGACGAGATCGTCGAGACGCTCACCATGATCGGCCTCGAAGTCGAGGCCGTCGACGACAAGGCGGCGCTCAAGCCCTTCGTCATCGCCAAGGTGCTGACCGCCGAGCGTCATCCCGACGCCGACAAGCTGCAGGTGCTGTCGGTCGACACCGGCGACGGCAAGCCCGTCCAGGTCGTGTGCGGCGCGCCCAACGCCCGCGCCGGCCTCGTCGGCGCCTTCGCCGCGCCCGGCACCTACGTGCCCGGCATCGATCTGACCCTGTCGGTCGGCAAGATCCGCGGCGTCGAAAGCCACGGCATGATGTGCTCGGAGCGCGAGCTGCAGATGTCGGACGAGCACACCGGCATCATCGACCTGCCCGCCGACGCGCCGCTCGGCACCTCGTTTGCCGCCTATGCCAAGCTCGACGATCCGGTGATCGAGATCGGCCTGACGCCGAACCGGCCGGACTGCACCGGCGTGCACGGCATCGCCCGCGACCTGGCGGCCGCCGGCCTGGGCACGCTCAAGGAGCACCCCATCGCGCCGGTTGCCGGCAACGGCGAGCGCCCGGTCAAGGTGAAGATCGAGGCACCCGACCTCTGCCGCACATTTGCGCTGCGTCTCGTGCGCGGTGTGAAGAACGGCCCGTCGCCGGCCTGGATGCAGCAGCGCCTGATCGCCATCGGCCTGCGCCCGATCAACGCGCTGGTCGACATCACCAACTACATGACCTTCGGCCATGGCCGCCCGCTGCACGTGTTCGACGCAGCCAAGGTGAAGGGCGATCTCGTGGTTCGCCGCGCTGTCGAGGGCGAGACCCTGCTGGCGCTCGACGGCCGCGAATACACGCTTCAGCCCGAGATGTGCGTCATCGCCGACGACAACGGCGTGGAATCGATCGCCGGCATCATGGGCGGCGAGCACTCCGGCTGCGAGGACGACACCACCGACGTGCTGATCGAGGCCGCGGTGTGGGAGCCGATGAACGTCGCCCGCACCGGACGCGATCTCGGCATCATCACCGACGCGCGCTACCGCAACGAGCGCGGCATCGACCCGGCCTTCAACGAGCCGGGCATCGAGCTGGCGACCCACCTGGTCATGGAACTGTGCGGCGGCGAGCCGACCGAACTCGACATCGCCGGCCGGCGCTACGATCCGGCCGAACGCAAGACCGTTTCCTTCCCGGTCTCGGAGGTGAAGCGCCTGACCGGGCTCGACGTGCCGAAGGCCGAAAGCCTCGACATTCTTGCCCGTCTCGGTTTCGCTGTCTCG
>JBNLDE010000233.1:0-11628 GCA_050304175.1 Zhengella sp.
AAATTCTTCTCGTCGGAAAGCCACATGACCAACGCCAAAGGGGCCCAGGTCGGACACTGGCAGTCCATAATGAACGGCGTGTTCGACGATCAATATGCCGAGCGCGTCGAAAAGATCGGAAAAACCCACGCCAGGATCGGCTTGGCTCCGAAATGGTATATCGGCGGCTACGCCCTGATCCTGGAACACCTTATCGGGGCGCTGATCACCGAATACTGGCCATCCGGCGGACTGCTTTCGAAAAGCAAAATCAGTTCTGGTGACTTCGCTGCAGCCTTATCGAGCCTCGTGAAAGCTGTCTTTCTCGACATGGATCTATCCATCTCGGTGTATGGCGACGAAACAGAAGCCGAAGAGCGAAAAAAATCGCATGAACAGGCCATCGAGTCCGAACGGAAACTGGTTGTTGAATCCTTCGGTGCCGCACTCTCGCGGATAGCAGCCGGGGAATTGTCCTATCGTATGAACGACACCATTCCGGACGCATATGAAGGGCTCAAGGACGACTTCAACAATGCCATGGGGCAATTGGCAAGCACCATCGACACGATCGGCCAATCGGCCGCTCAGATCGCGTCCGGGTCCGGCGAGATCAAGTCGGCGGCCGGCGACCTCGCCAAGGGCGCTGAATCGCAAGCCGCATCCGTCGAGGAAACCGCTGCCGCAATCGAACAGATCACGTCCGGAGTCACCGCATCGACGGCTCGTGCGGAACAGGCGGGTAAGCTGGTGTCCCAGACCCGCAAGAGCGCGGAACAATCCGGCGAAGTCGTCGGCAAGGCGGTCGTGGCGATGGACAAGATCGAGAAGTCCTCGCTGGAGATCGCCAATATCATCGGGTTGATCGACGACATCGCCTTTCAGACCAACCTCCTTGCCCTGAACGCGGGCGTCGAGGCGGCGCGAGCGGGCGATGCCGGAAAGGGTTTTGCAGTGGTCGCGCAGGAAGTCCGCGAACTCGCGCAACGCTCTGCAAATGCCGCCAAGGAAATCAAGGGGCTGATCACGGCCTCGGGCGAGGAAGTGAAAGCCGGGGTGTCCCTGGTCAACGACACCGGCAAGGCCCTGGAGGTGATTGTCGCAGAGATCCGCGAAGTCACGGAACATGTGACCGCGATCGTGGAATCGGCCCGCGAACAGTCGGTCGGCCTGGGCGAAATTAATGTCGCGGTGGGTTCCATCGATCAGGGCACCCAGCGAATTGCCGCGATGGCGGAAGAAACGACCGCAGCGGCCTTTTCGCTGGACGACGAGATCTCCAAGATCAATGCAATGCTCGGCGGTTTCCAGACCGGTTCGACCTACACATCGCCGCGGCCGGCTGCCGCCACACCGCAGGTCGCATCGGTTTCATCTCCCGCGCGAGCGCTCAACAAGCGGGTCGCCGCCGCATTTGGAGGAACAGGCGAGGTTGCGGGGGCGGACTGGGAAGAATTCTGATACCGCGGCCGCAAGCGGCCCCGTCTTGCGGTTCGCCTGAAAGCCTGGAAATCCCCGTACGCGACCGCATGCGGGGATTTTTGCGTTGTGGCACGGAGCTACTCCTGATGCCGGTCTTCCAGGTTTTGGAGCCACGCAAATAAATGCCAACAGTGGCGCGGCATCGCGATTGGCAACCGCTTCCCGGCTTCCCGGTCCAGTCCCCGCCCTCAGTTGATCAGAGTCGGACGCGAGATGATCTTCTTGAACAGCGTTGTCATGGCTTCCGCGATGCCCGCTGTCGGGCTGACCTCGAAATAGAGACCCTGCGAAGCGCAGGATTCCAGGTTGCTTCCGATCTCATCGGCGAACGGCGCAATCCAGAACTTGTACCAACCATTTGTCGGTAACGGGTAGTAGGTGGTGTAGAGGACCGCAATCTTGATGCCGCGCTTCTTGAGCGCGTCGCAATAGGCGGTGTTGATCGGCTCCTGGCAGCGACCGTTGGTGGTTTTCTTCTGGCAACCGGAAGAGTTGGCATAGTCGGCGACACCGTCGGTGGTGAAGAACAGATACTTCAGTCGCGAACCCTGATTCTCACCGGTGCCAGGATTGGAGATTTCCTTGTCCAGTTTTTCAAGCGCCGCGTTGAAATTTGTGTCCTGGTCGGCGTTGTAATTCTGGTACGGCACGGTCATCAGGTCGATCTGCGACTTGGCCTTGTTTCTTATGTTTTTTGTATTGCTTGTCAGCTTGACGACCCGCTCCAAACCCGCTTTCCGCGCAGATTTTCCGAAGTGGTAAAGCGCCATGCGGTACTGGTTTGAATATGTCTGTGTGCTGTCGGCTTCGTCCATCATCTGATCGATGGCCTGGCGCATCACATCGATGCGCATCGTGACACCCAGCTTTTTTGCCAAACGGTAGTAGTCGCTGGAATTGTTATCCTCGTGGCAGGCGAAAGCACATTTGTCCGTGGTGTTGTTCACCATCGTGTCGATGTCAGCCTGCGTCGCGCCGATGCCCATCGAAGGCGAATTGTCGAGCAACAAATAGAAGTCGCTGAATGCGGGCGTCCCGTTTCGTGCCGTGGCTGACCCGGAAATCGGTACGGATTTGATCCCGGCGAGTTGCATGAACATCATCGGTACGATCGCATTGTATTTCACGACCGCCGATATTTCCGTCCCGCTTTTTACAACGTCGGCCTTGACCTTCGTGAGATCGGATTTGGCATCGCCCCTTAGCTGCGCGTTGAACAGGTTGAGCGCATCACCAACACCGGCCTCGATCGGCCCGTCATTCGCCATCGTTCCCGCCGCCTGAAATCCGGGCGAGCCAAAAGATACAGCTCCCACGGCGGCAGCGTCGACAGCCGCCTGCAACTCGGCGCGCACCCGGCCGATCGTCATGTAGTCGATATACATGCCGATCGCCAAAATGAGCGGGATGCTCAGGATCGCGGTGGCGACCACAAACATGCCGGAGCGATCGGCAGAGAATTCTTTGAGTAGAGCGCGCATTTAGCCCCTTGCCTTCACGGCATTGCAAACCGGTGGTTCGCCAGCGCGACCATGGATATTCAAGAGATTTAGCACCTCCTTATGGAGGAAAGCTTAACAATGGGCCGGGGCACTCAGCGTTGCCAGGCGTGGTTAACAAGAACGCATCGCCCGATATCGGGCCACCGAATTACCGGACCGCCGGCAAACATATATGGCCAGCCGGACCGACCCCGGTCCGGTTGAATCAATTGACAAGGATTTGCAATAGTTTGCATTCTTGTACAACAATGACATATCTGCGTTTCGCAGGAACTTGCCGGTGGGGAGCGCGACGGTTGGCGACGGCACGCCTGTTCGAACAGGGTCAAGCCAGATCGCACTCTCCAATCCGAGACGTATCGACAGACAACAAGCCCCGAATTCGCGGGGCAAATCACGGGAGGAAATCCATGAAGAAGTATCTCACAGTCGCTCTGGCTGCGACCTTTCTGGCCGGAGCGGCTGCTCAGGCCGCAGAGGTCAAGATCGGGTTCGTCACGACGCTGACGACCGGTGCCGCGGTCATCGGCGAGGACCAGCAAAACGCCGTCAATCTGGCCGTCGAACACATGGGCGGAAAGATGGGCGACCTCGACGTCAATGTCATCTTCGCCGACGACGGCTTCAAGCCGGAGACCGGGAAACAGGTTACCGACAAGCTCGTCAAGGAGGACGACGTCACCTTTGTCGCCGGCTACATCTGGAGCCACGTATTGCTGGCATCGCGCAAATCCGTTCTCGATGCGGGCAAGTTCCTGATTTCGGCCAATGCCGGCCCGTCGCAGATCGCCGGCAAGCTCTGCGACCAGAACTTCTTCTCCACATCCTGGCAAAATGACCAGACCCCGATGGCGATGGGAGAAGTGCTGAACCAGAAGGGCGTCAAATCCCTTTACATCATGTCGCCGAACTACGCCGCCGGGAAGGACATGGTCGCCGGCGTTGAGTCCACTTTCAAGGGCGAAGTGAAGGGCAAGGACTTCACGAAATGGGGCAAGGACGCGCAGCTCGATTTCTCGGCAGAACTTGCAAAAGCCAAGGCTTCCGGCGCGGAAGGCCTTTTTGTCTTCTACCCGGGCAAGGCCGGTGGCGCATTCATCAAGCAGTACAACCAGGCTGGCTTGAAGGATGTCCTTCCGCTCTACACCGTGTTCACGGTTGACGGCATCGCGCTGCCGAAACTGCAAGCTGCCAATTTCGAGGGCGTGCTCGGCTCGAAAATCACACAGGAATGGGATCCCTCGCTCGACAATGCACAGAACAAGCGCTTCGTCGCGGATTTCAAGGCAAAGTACGGCACCTATCCGTCTTTCTATGCCGCGCAAGCCTACGACTCGATGTTTTTGATCAAGTCCGCGGTTGAAGCCGTCAATGGCGATCTGACCGACATGGACGGCATGCGCGCCGCGATGAAAGCGGCCAATTACGATTCGGTCCGCGGAAAATACACCTACGGCAACAACCACATGCCGATCCAGAACTTCTATCTGCGCGAAGTGGTGAAGGATGCCGACGGCAACTGGACCACGAAGGTGGTCCAGACGGTCTACGAGAACCATCAGGATCCGTATGCGGGAGAGTGCCCACTGAAATAAGGGCGCTTTTCAATCTTCCAGCGGTCCGGGGCGTGATTGCCCCGGCCGCATCGGGCAGCAGTTTCGGATCCGGAACCCGTGGACGCAGCACTCCTCTTCATTCAGATTTTCAACGGCGTGCAGCTGGGCCTGCTGCTGTTTCTGGTCGCCTCCGGCCTGACCCTGGTGTTCGGCATTCTGGACTTCGTCAATCTGGCGCATGGATCGCTCTACATGCTCGGCGCCTTCATCGGTGCCTCGCTGACTTTTTTCACCGGCAACTACCTTTGGGGTGTCCTGCTGGCATTGCCGGCGACAGCCGTCCTGGGGCTGCTGATAGAGCGCGTCATCGTCCGCCATCTGTACCAACGTAGCCATCTGGACCAGGTGCTGGCGACATTCGGCGTGATCCTGGTTCTCGACACATGCGCACATCTGGTCTGGGGCCCGGCCGGCATTGCCGTGCCCCTGCCGGACTGGCTCGATGGTCAGGTCGAGTTGTTCAGCGGCGCCGTGATCCCGTCCTTCAGACTTTTGATCATCGGCGCCGGGCTTGCGATCGCTGCCGGCCTTTTCTGGGTGGTCAACCATACCCGGCTCGGCATGCTCATCCGAGCAGGCGCATCGAATCGAACCATGGTCTCGGCGCTCGGTATCGATATCCAGACCCTGTTCAGCCTGGTCTTCGCGCTGGGCGCCGTGCTTGCCGGCCTCGCAGGAATGCTGATTTCGCCCATAACGGAAGCTTCCATCGGCATGGGCAACGAGATCATCATCACCGCTTTCGTGGTCATCATTGTCGGCGGGATCGGCTCGATGAAAGGGGCATTCGTTGCAGCTATCGTTATCGGACTGATCGACACGATGGGCCGGTCCTATCTCGACGACCTGTTCAAGCTCGTCATGAGCGCGGAGGCCGCGGAAAATTCAGCGCCAGCGGTGTCGGCGATGTTGATCTACATCATGATGGCTCTCATTCTCGCCTTGCGCCCCCAAGGCCTGTTCCCGCCAAAGGTGCGTTGAATCGACAATGCTTTTTACGAAATCAAGCTCGATTACTCTTGCTGTCCTTTTGGCGCTGGGCATCCTGCCACCGCTGCTGCTGTGGAGCGGGCAGGCATTCCTGATGGACCTGGCGACGCGACTCGTCATCCTGGCGATCGCCGCGGTGAGCCTCAATCTCATTCTCGGCTATGGCGGCCTGATATCCTTCGGGCATGCCGCCTATATCGGGATCGGCGCCTATTGCGTCGGGATTCCCGTGTATCACGCCACCTATGGCGAGTTCGACGCAATCGCCAGCTACAGCGGGCTGTTTCACATTCCCCTGGCCGTGGCCGCCGCATCTCTGTTCGCGCTAATCACCGGCATGATCTGCCTGCGCACCAGGGGCGTCTATTTCATCATGATCACCATGGCGTTCGCACAGATGGCCTATTACCTGTTCGTGTCGCTGGAAACCTATGGTGGCGATGACGGCCTGGTGATCGATGTCCGATCCGAGTTGCCGCTGATCAATCTCGACGACCCCTTGCAGATGTACCTGCTGGCCTATGCTTCGCTCATCGCCGCTGTGATAGTCGTGCGCATGATTATCCATTCCCGCTTCGGCATGGTTCTCCAGGGCGCCAAGGACAATAACGACCGGGTGGTCTCGCTCGGCTACAACACATATCTCTACCGCCTGACCGCCTATGTGATTTCCGGCGCCATTTGCGGATACTCGGGCGCGCTGCTCGGGAATTTCGCTACTTTCATCTCGCCGGAGATGATGGACTGGTCGCGCTCCGGCGAGTTGATGTTCATGGTGATCCTGGGCGGCGCGGGCACCACGCTCGGCCCGGTCGCCGGATCGATGATCTTCATCCTGCTCGAACAGTTCCTGTCGCGATACACGACCTATTGGCATCTGCCATTCGGCATCATGCTGATTCTCATCGTGCTGTTCCTGCGCGGCGGGCTGATGGGCCGCGTTACCGGCAAGGCTGCGCAGCATGGCTGATCTTCTGGAAATCTCGCAATTGCGGAAGCGGTTTGGCGGCGTCAATGCCACCGACCGTGTCGACCTGAAGGTAACGAAAGGCGAATTGCACGCCATTATCGGTCCCAATGGAGCAGGAAAGACAACGCTGATCTCGCAGCTCTCGGGCGCGCTCAAGCCGGACGGCGGATCGATCGTCTTCGACGGCCGCAACATCACCGCGACACCCGCCTACAAAAGGGCGCGGCTCGGAATTACCCGTTCATTTCAGATCACCTCGCTCCTGATGTCGATGACGGTTCTCGACAATGTGGCGCTCGCCGTCCAGGCGCGCGACGGCCATTCGTTCCGGTTCGTCAAGCCGGCCCGCAAGATCGGCCATCTACGCGACCGCGCAATGGAGGCGCTGATCCAGGTCGGCCTGGAGAACCGCGCTGACGAACTCACCGTGGCCCTCTCCCATGGCGAACACCGGCAACTCGAGATTGCCATCGCCCTGGCATCCAGGGCGGAACTGATGCTGCTCGACGAACCAATGGCCGGTCTGGGGCCCGAGGAGTCCGTCAAGATGGTCGACATCCTCGGGAACCTGAAAGGCCAGCGGACAATCCTCCTGATCGAACACGACATGGACGCAGTGTTCGCGCTTGCCGACCGGATCTCGGTGCTCGTTTACGGCAAGATCATCTCGACCGGATCGCCCAGTGAAATCCGTTCGAACGATAAAGTCCGCCACGCCTATCTGGGGGAGGAGTAGGCCGATGCTCAGGATCGACGGCCTCACCACCCATTACGGCGGCAGCCAGGCCCTGTTCGGCGTCGACCTCGAAATCGGTTCGGGCGAGGTCGCGACCCTGCTCGGCCGCAACGGCATGGGCAAGACCACGACCATCAACTCGATCATGGGGATCGTTGCACCGAGCGGCGGATCCATCGTCTTCGACGATGTCGAACTGGTCGGGAAACGGTCTTTCAGGATCGCCAATCTGGGGATCGGCCTTGTTCCGGAGGGGCGGCAGATCTTTCCCAAT
This sequence comes from Zhengella sp., assembly GCA_050304175.1. GTDB lineage: Bacteria > Pseudomonadota > Alphaproteobacteria > Rhizobiales > Rhizobiaceae > JAIOIW01. The sequence continues at coordinate 7,550 of JBNLDE010000233.1, forward strand.
CTGAGCCTGAGGGAAAACCTGGTTGCCACCGCCAGCAATCATCTTGGCGTCGCCGATCCCTGGACGCTCGACCGCGTTTTCGACCTTTTTCCCGAACTCGGCAGCCGCCGCGCATCGATGGGCAATCTCCTGTCAGGCGGCGAGCAACAGATGCTCGCCATCGGCCGCGCGCTGATGACCAACCCGAAATTGCTGATCCTCGACGAGGCGACCGAGGGGCTTGCGCCGCTCGTCCGGCAAAAAATCTGGGCGGCGCTGAACCAGATCCGCAGCGAGAACATGTCCATCCTGGTCGTCGACAAGAACCTGCGCGATCTCCTGAAGATCGCCGATCGCAATTACATTATCGAGAAAGGCCGGATCGTGTGGTCGGGGTCGTCGGACGCGTTGCGCGAGGACCGCGCAGCCCTGAGCAGATATATGGGCGTTTGAGCGCCTGGGCCACCCTGCCTGCCAGGCGCCGTACGGCCTACTCAGGCCTTGCGGCGATCGACCGATCGTCTGTGCGACGCAAAGGATTTCATGAAAGGAATGCCTGCTCGGCCGGGCCATTGCAGGATATTGGTGAGCGCGCAGGGGCTCGAACCCTGGACCTACTGATTAAAAGTCAGTTGCTCTACCAGCTGAGCTACGCGCTCCCAGGCGGGAGCCTGGCTCCCCGGAAAGTGCGCGGAACATAGAAATCGCAAGGCCCAGGGTCAACAGGAAAAAGCCGCGTTCGAACAGCAATTCCGGGACCGCGATTTCACGCCCGCGCGCCTGTGCCCCGGCTCGCCGGGGGCTGGTTCGTTCAGCGCGCGTGAGCCGCGATCAGTTCGCGCACGCGCTGATCGCGCTCTCGGCCGCTGTCACCGCCCATGACCACGACCACGAAATGCTTGGAATAGCGGGTGACCGAGGTGACGATATTGTAGCCCGAGGCGCGGATATAGCCGGTCTTGATCCCGTCGACGCCGCGCTCGGCAAGCAGCCTGTTATGGCCTCGGATCTCGCGTCCATTGTAGGAGAACGACCTGAGCGAAAAATACGGGAAATAGGCAGGGAACCGCTTCCGCAGCAGGATGCCGAGCCGCGCCATGTCGCGCGCGGTCGTGTACTGGCCTGAGTCCGGCAGGCCCGACGCATTGCGGAACCGCGTGTGGGTCAGCCCGAGTTCCTGTGCCTTTGCGGTCATCGCCGCTGCAAAGGCGTTTTCCGAGCCGGCGAGATATTCGCCGACAGCACAGGCCACGTCGTTGGCCGACTTGACCGCAAGCGCCTTGATCGCGGTCTCGACGGGTATCGACTGTCCGGCCTTGATGCCGATCTTCGATGGCGGCTGGCGCGACGCCTTTTGCGAGACAGGGATCTGCGTTGACATGGAGACCCGGCCGCTTTCCAGCGCCTCGAACAGCAGGTAGAGGGTCATCATCTTGGTCAGCGAGGCCGGATAGCGCACGGCGTCGGCCTTGATTTCGTGAACCACTTCGCCGGTGTCGACATTGACGACAAGCGCGGAATACTTTTCCGAAAGCGGCGCGAAATGGGCGACGTCGACGCTTTGGCAGGCGGTAAGGAAAAATGCGAGCGCCGCAAACACCAGCCCCGTCGCCGCCAGACGCCGGTTTACCTCAGAAACAAGTTCACGCAATCCGTTCCCCCGTGGCGCACTGGGCCGCCCCTGCCCGGCATTGGTTTCGTGTCACGATTCAATTTCGACATTACAATGGCGGCGGTTCGCGTTCAACGGACGCGGCCCGATCGGCCAAATGAAGGTCCGGCGTTGCCTACCAGCCGCCGCCACCACCGCCGCCGCCGCCACCGCCGGACGACCCGCCGCTGCTGGAAAAGCCGGACGACGACGATTTTGGTGCCGGCATGGAGGCGGCCAGGCTGCTTGACAAGCCCGACGTGACATTGCTCATCGCCTGGCTGAAATTGCCGGGTGCGAAGGAGCTGCCGTGGTACCAGGACGGGCTGTACGCTGCGGCCGCGCCAGCCGCCACCGCCGCGGCAAGCCACGCCTCGAACGCACGTGACCAGGGCTTTTCCAGCCCGAGCGCCACAGCATAAGGAAGAACGGTCTCGAAATGCTGCGGCGACATCTTCGGCGCGCCGGCGAGGTTCATTCGGTCCTCTTCCGCGAGCTCTATGTACTGTTTCAGCCCATCGATCCCGTCCATCATCTTGGCGCCGATCGGCGTCGGCGCGCCAAGCAGGAAATAGAACAGCGTGTTGACGACAAACAGGCCAACGACCGCGGAGATGAGGATCGGCTTGGACCCCGGCATAAACGAGCTGACGATCGAGCCACCTGCCGAAATCAGCACGAAAACCGCAAACACGGCAAAGAAGACCATCTGGATCTTGCCGGCCAGCCCCGGCGCCCGGCGGCGGCCGAAAACGCCCGCCAGCACGGTCCCGACGATGGACAGGAACACCATCGGAATGATCGCGCCCAGGGTTTCAGGGTCCGCGCCCCCTGTGAAAATGATCGCCGCGACCGCGACGATCGAAAGCGCAACGCCGGCAATCACATATGCGGAATTGCTGCGGTAGAAGGCATTGCGGTGTTCCCGCTCCATCGCCGAGATGAAAGACGAGTGCAAGGACTGGACGGTGCTGCCGTTCGCCCGCGAGATCGTCAGCCCTTTGCCGCGTGACGCGATTCTCTTGAACAGTGCCCGCTCGCCGACCGGCAGCTTTTCGGATGCTTCCTTCCCGGTCGCCTGGACCGTCACGTCGTCGTCGAGGTTTTCCAGCGAAACCCAGCCCTTGACCGCGAGGTTGATCAGGGCGGCCGAGATCGCATCCCAGCCCTGGCCGGAAAAGCCCCGACGGTCGATATAGTTGGTCAAGGCGGGCGAGATACCGTCGGGTGCGTCCCAGCGCGGCACGATCACCCCGCGCGCAGGGTCGCGTCCCACCTTGCGCCACGCCCAGACATAGTAGGCGAAAACCACGATCAGCCCGAGCGCTGCGACCAGAGTGTCGAGATTGTCACGCAACCACCAGCGAACGAGCTGGTTGCGGTCGGGTGCCGCGACCACGCCTTTGGCGAAAGAAACACCGACGGTCAGTCCCTCATAGGAATCGAGCGGTACCGTCGTCTCGAACCGCGCGGTATTGCGGTCGCTGCTGAGTTCTGCGACCGCGTTCTTCTCGGTCGAACCGTAAGCTCCGGTAAAATAGATCGTATCACCGATCTCGGCGCCAGCCGGCAACGTTATCGCGGCGCTCGCTTCCCCGATCGGGAACACCCAGGCATTGCCGGTGACATTCCAGAACAACTCGTCATGGTCGGGGAAGAAGCGGATCTGCCGATCCGTCTTGTAGGTCAGCTGGTAGGTATAGTCTCCCGGCGCCAGAAACACTTCGGCATCGCCGATGTAGACGCGCGCAATGCCGCTGCCCTTCTCGACCCGGTATTTCTCGGGGGAGCCGTCGCGCAGCACTTTCACGACGTCGAAAGCGACTTCGTGACGCCGCCCTTCGCCATCTTCCACGATCAGCGGGAAGTCGCGGTAGATGCCGCGCCGAATCTGCCGGCCCTCGGCGCGTACCGACAGGGTTTCGGTCACCGTCAATTCGCCATCCGACGCGATGTCGATCTTGGCGAAAAAGCTGTGGATGACCTCTTCGGCATTGGCCGGAAAGGCCAGGAATGCAACGGCAAGCAGCGACAACGCCAATGCAAGGCGACGATACAGCATCGTTCCGTTCTCCCGCTGCGCGCCGGTCAGGCGTTGAAATCGACCTTCGGAACAGCCCGGTCGCCGGCATCCTCGATTTCGAAATAATCCGACTGCGAAAACTTGAACGTATTGGCAATCAGGTTGGAGGGAAAGCTCTCGATACGCACATTGAGGTCACGCGCCGCGCCATTGTAGTAGCGCCGCGCCATCTGGATTTCCCCTTCGGTTGTCTGCAGCGCGTTTTGCAGTTCCACGAAGTTCTGGCTCGCCTTGAGGTCGGGATAGGACTCGGCAATCGCCATGAGGCGGCCCAACGCCTGACTCAGCATACCTTCCGCCACCGCCCTGCCGGTGACATCGTCCGAGGGCACCGCCTGGGCGCGCGCGCGCATCTCGGTCACGTTC
>JBNLDE010000234.1:0-2126 GCA_050304175.1 Zhengella sp.
AAGCGCATGGCGAGGTTGGCATAGGCTTCGCCGCGCTCTTCGCCGAGCCTGCGGTGCAGATCGAGCACTTCACGCTTGCTGATTTCGGTGAGCGGGCGCTCCCGCCACGCCTTGAACGCGACCTCGATCAGGCGCCGGTAGTCGTAGAGCGTCTTTTCCTTCAGTTCGCGGCGCTTGCAGAAGTCGGCGAACGCGGCCGCCAAGGTGGTGCCTTCCATCCGCTCGCGCTCGCGCTCGGCGATCGGGTTCTCGCCGATGGCGATCTTGCCGAGCAGGCGCTGTGCCTCCTTGCGGGCCTGCTCGCAGGTGAGTTCGCCGAAGCGGCCGATCTTGATGCGACGCACCCGGCCGTCGATGCGCTTCTCCACGATGAAGGTGCGCGCCCCGCCCGGCGTGAGCCGAAGGCCGAATCCGGGCAGTTTGCTGTCGCGAATGAAGGCCTGTCCGGCGGTGGGCAGGGGGGTCTTGTCGACCACCGTCTTGGTGAGGCTGACTGACTGATTGGCCCGATTTGTAGACACTATGTAGACACTCCGCGTCGAACGGCTGGAAACGCCGTGACACACAGGCTACCTACTTACGATGAAAAATCAATGCCTTATCCAACACAAGGAAACAAGGTAAAATGGGGTCCAACAGCGTAGTTACTGATTCGTAATCAGTAGGTCGCAAGTTCGATTCCGGCCAGCAGCACCAATACATCAAAGGGTTAGCCCTGCAAGGGCTAACCTTTTTTGCGTGTGGATTTCGAATGGTTCAGTCGGCGACCTTGAACAATTCCTAACCCACTGAGTTGTTAACGGAAGTCAGCGAATCCGACAGTCACGAATTGCAGGAAATTGACTAGGATGGGTTCGTTTCCTTGCAATTTCCCTGGGCGCGGCCGACGCTTGTTCGGTGCGGCGCGCATCCACGGCTGCGTTCTCGTCCGTCTGGGCTTTCTTCCGCTGAATCCGCCTATGTGCCCGAGTTGAAAACACGACGTTTTCCCGTTCAATGCCAGCGACCCGCTCGCCCATCGGCTCGCTGTAGCGGTTAAGCCGTGGATCGCGGCTTTTCGCGACCCTGACGGGCAGCTCTTTGCGGGCGATCGCAGGACCGCCGAGGGGCGCCACGAAAAGCCGCAAATCGCCGCAGTTTGCCGCTCTCGCGAGCTCCCCCAACTATTCCCGGCGTATCGCAGAGTTCGGGGGCGTGTCGGAACTCCTGCCACAGGCTCACGGGCGGACCGCCGAACTGCTGGAACTGACGCACTCCCCAGATGGACACGTGTTCAGCATTGCGCTTCGCGCGGGTCGCTGACGGCATCTCGCCGTCGGCTGATTCGACGCCGTGGCCGTCAAGGCAATTGTCTTGCCCACGCATCAAAGAATATCGGTGGTCTCAAAGGTGTGGGTGCCGAAAGTTGGCGGGCACTCCGGTGCGTCGATATCGCCGCACGTAGTGGTCTTCGGCCCTGGCTGTTCACCGTCTCCGAAGGGGGCTTTTCGAATTGACGAACACACGTCGCCAACGAGCAATCTAGACTTTGTCGCCAGTCGGTTGCGTCGCCGCGCATGGAGCCAATGGCGCAGCTTTCAACGCCAACAGCAAAGGAGGAAAGCTTTGAAGATCCTGGTCCCGGTCAAACGCGTTGTCGATTACAACGTGAAGGTGCGCGTGAAGGGAGACGGCACGGGCGTCGATATCGCCAACGTCAAGATGAGCATGAATCCGTTCGACGAGATTGCCATCGAGGAGGCCGTCCGGCTGCGCGAGGCCGGCGTGGCAAGCGAAGTGATCGCCGTCTCCTGCGGCATTGGCGCTTGCCAGGAGACGATCCGCACCGCAATGGCGATCGGCGCCGACCGCGGCATCCTGGTGGAGACCGACGGCGAGTTGCAGCCGCTGGCCGTCGCCAAGATCCTCGAGGCGCTCGTCGGCAAGGAAGGCCCCAGCTTGGTGATCCTCGGCAAGCAGGCGATCGACGACGATGCCGGCCAGGTCGGCCAGATGCTGGCCGCGCTGCTCGGCTGGCCGCAGGCCACGTTCGCCTCGAAGGTGGCGATCCAAGGCGAGCAGGCGCAGGTCACGCGCGAAATCGACGGCGGCCTGGAGACCATCGAGATCAAGCTGCCGGCGGTGAT
>JBNLDE010000235.1:0-23414 GCA_050304175.1 Zhengella sp.
TCCGCCGCCGTGGACATCGGGTTGTTGGGGTGCGTTTTCCAGTTGGCGTAATCGTCGCTGACAGTCTTGCCGGTGCGTTCGTCGAGGGTGCCGGGGGCCAGTTCCTCCATCGTGATGCATCCCTCCACCGGGCAGACATCAACGCAGAGGTTGCAGGCGACGCACTCGTCGTCCTTCACCTCGAAGACGCGGCCGGGATTGATGGCGATGGCCTGGTGAGAGGTATCTTCGCAGGCGGCGTAGCAGCGGCCGCATTTTATGCAGGCGTCCTGGTCGATGCGGGCCTTGGTGACGTAGTTGAGGTTGAGGTACTGCCAGTCGGTGACATTGGGGACGGCGCGGCCGGAGACTTCGGCCACGGAAGCGTAGCCCTTTTCGTCCATCCAGGCAGAGAGGCCGGCGGTCAGTTCCTTGATGATCCCGAAGCCATAGACCATGGCGGCGGTGCAGACCTGCACATTGCCCGCGCCGAGGGCGAGGAATTCGGCCGCGTCGCGCCATGTGGTGACGCCACCGATGCCGCTGATCGGCATGCCTGCGGTCTCCGGGTCGCGGGCGATCTCGGCCACCATGTTGAGGGCGATGGGTTTCACAGCCGGGCCACAATAGCCGCCGTGGGAGCCTTTGCCGTCGATGGAGGGCTCGGGCGACATGGTGTCGAGGTTCACGGACGTGATGGAAGATACTGTATTGATGAGAGAAACCGCGTCGGCCCCGCCGGCCTTGGCGGCACGAGCCGGGTAGCGGATGTCGGTGATGTTGGGCGTGAGCTTGACGATGACGGGGAGGTCCGTGTGCTGTTTGCACCATTCGGCGACCATCTGGATGTATTCCGGGACCTGACCAACGGCGGAGCCCATGCCGCGTTCGCTCATCCCGTGAGGGCAGCCGAAGTTCAGCTCGATCCCGTCGCAGCCGGTGTCTTCGACGCGGGGGAGGATGGCTTTCCAGGCCTGTTCCTCGCAGGGGACCATGATCGAGGTGACGATCGCGCGGTCGGGGTAATCCTTTTTCACGCGGGCGATTTCTTCGAGGTTCACCTCCAGCGGGCGGTCGGTGATGAGCTCGATATTGTTCAAGCCGAGCAGGCGCCGGTCAGCACCCCAGATCGCACCATAGCGAGGGCCATTGACGTTGACGACCGGCGGGCCGGCCTCGCCAAGCGTCTTCCAGACCACGCCGCCCCACCCCGCCTCGAAGGCGCGGCGCACATTGTACTCCTTGTCCGTCGGCGGCGCGGAGGCAAGCCAGAACGGATTGGGCGATTTGATACCGACGAAATTGGTCGCAAGGTTGGCCATCTTGTCCTCCTGCCTCAGGCGCCGAACGCCCGGTGGATGCTTTCTGCAGCGTCGCGGCCCTCGGCGACCGCGGTCACCGTCAGGTCGTCGCCGCCGCTCGCGCAGTCGCCGCCGGCCCAGACCTTCGCCATCGAGGTCCGGCCCTCGGCATCGACCCTGATCTTGCCGCGCTCAAGTCCGATCGTCTCGGAGGCGCCGTTCAACGCGCCCGCCTCCAGCGTCTGGCCGATCGCCTTGAACACCTGGTCGCAGGCGACCGTGACGTTCTCGCCCTTGTGGTCGAACTCGACGCCGGTCACCTTGCCGCCCTCGGCGACGATGCGCTTCGGTGTCATCTCCGTGCGGATCGTCACGCCGCGCGTCTGCGCCAGTTCCTGCTCGAAGCCCGACGCCTTCATCCGCGACTGCGGGCCGCGGTAGCAGATCGTCACTTCCTCGGCGCCGAGCGCCTTCGACTGCACCGCGGCATCGACCGCTGTCATGCCGCCGCCGATGACCACCACGCGCCGGCCGACCGGCACCGTGCCGACATCGGAGGCCTGGCGCAAGTCCGCGATCCACCCGACCGCGTCGTCCGAGCCCTCGGCCTCCGCATCGCCCGTACCCAGCGCGTTGACGCCGCCGAGCCCCATACCGAGGAACACTGCGTCGTAATCGTTCACCAAGGACGAAAGCTGCAGGTCGCCGCCAAGCGCCTTGCCGTTATGAACCGAGATACCGCCAACCGCGGTGACGTAGTCCACTTCCGCCTGGGCGAAATTGTCGACCGTCTTGTAGGCGGCGATGCCGTACTCGCTGAGCCCGCCGGGTTTCGGCTTTGCTTCGAAGATATCCACCGTATGGCCTTTCAGCGCCAGCCGGTGCGCGCAGGCGAGGCCCGCTGGTCCGGCGCCGACAACCGCGACCTTCTTGTCAGTCGGCGCCGCGCGATTGAAGAACTGGCGGCCAGCCGCCATCGCCGCATCCGTTGCGTAGCGTTGCAACATACCGATTTTCACCGGTTTGCCTTCCGCTGTTTCGCGCACACAGACCTCTTCGCAAAGCGTTTCGGTCGGGCAGACGCGGGCGCACATGCCGCCAAGAATGTTCTGGTCGAAGATCGTCTTCGCCGCCCCAAGCGGATTGCCGGTCGAAATCGCCCGGATGAACAGCGGAATATCAATCGTCGTCGGGCATGCATTCATACACGGCGCATCGTGACAGAAGTAGCAGCGATCTGCTTCCACCGCTGCCTCGTGGGCGTCGAGCGGCGGATGAAGATCTGAAAAATTGGTGTGATAGGCATCAGGCGCGAGACGCCCCGCTACAATGCCTGGCTTCTGGGCTGCGTCAGCCATCGCGTTCCCCATGTTTCTTGTTCGTTGGAAAAAGGCTAACCCGGTTTTGATTTTTTATCAATCGGTCAAATTTTGAAATCGAACTGACACCACGCCAGCGGACAACCTCGCGCGGCTTGGCATCAAGGCCCTGCCCGCAAGTGGCAGCGCCCGGGCCGCGCGTACAGTCCCGAGCGGACGTACGTTCGGCGCCCAACGGACGGCACTGCCTTAGCCTGGCCCATGGTCGTGATCGCCTGCCGGCGCCGCTCACCGCCCTTACGGATTGAATTTCGGGGTTTTCAGGTTGGAAACTTGGGCAAGGTGAAAGACACGTCGACCGTCCGCGCCTCACGGAACAGGTCCCTCGCCGTTGCCGCCAGCCGTTCGGCGGCCCGCGGCCGGCCCATTCGCTCCTTAAGACAGGCATTCGCCAGTTGGATCCAGGCCTGCACCAGCACGCGCTCCGCGCTGTTGGGCGGCAGGCCGAACCAGACCTTTTCCCAGACCTCATGCGCTTCCCAGAAATAACCGCGCAGCGCCAGCAGGTGCCCGGCAATCCAGGCTTCGCTTTTCGGCAATTTGCCCGGATCGACGGGGGTCGATCCCTGCCCGGCGATTTCGAAGACGATGCCGCCGGTCGGCCGCGGCGTCAGCCCGGGCCGGTAAGGCTCGCCGGTCAATTCAGTGTCAAAGCGGGCTTCGAGCCCTGCTGCGATCCCGGGGTCACATTCCCCCGGGATCGCTTCGAGCGGCCAATTTGCAGCCACCGGCCTAGCGCAGCTTGAAGCGCTGCACCTTGCCGGTCGCCGTCTTGGGGAGGTCGTCCACGATCTCGATCCAGCGCGGATATTTCCACTTTCCGACGGTTTCCTTGACGTGTTCGCGAAGCGAAATGGCCAGTTCGTCGGACTCCGCGTCCTTTTCCTTCAGCACCACGAATGCCTTCGGCTTTTCGAGCCCGTCATCGTCGCGCGCGGCGACGACGGCCGCTTCGAGCACGGCGTCATGGCTGACCAGAGCCTGCTCCACCTCGAACGGGGACACCCAGATTCCGGAGACCTTGAACATGTCGTCGGTACGCCCGCAATAGACCAGCCGGCCCGAAGCCGTGCGTTCGTACTTGTCGCCGGTTCGCGTCCATACGCCCTCGAAAGTGGCACGGCTCTTATCGCGCTGGTTCCAGTAGCCATCCGCAGCGGACGGTCCGTTTACCAGCAGTTCGCCGACCTCGCCGACACCGACCTCGGCACCTTTCTCGTCGACAAGTCGCAACTCGTAGCCCGGCACCGCCCCGCCGGACGTGCCATATTCGATATTGCCCGGCGCGTTCGACAGGAAGATGTGCAACATTTCGGTCGAGCCGACACCGTCGAGGATATCGGTCCCCATCATCGCATGCCAGCGGTTGCCGATCTCCGCCGGCAGCGCCTCGCCTGCCGAAACCGACCTGCGCAACCGGTTGAAGCCGACGGGCTTCTCGCCTTTGGTTGCGGCCAGCATCGCGGCATAGAGCGTCGGCACGCCGAAGAATATCGTCGGCTCGAACCGTGCCATGACATCAAACACGCTTTCAGGTGTCGGACGTCCAGCCATCAGCACAGTGGTGGCGCCGACCGACATCGGAAAGGTCATGCCGTTGCCGAGTCCGTAGGCAAAAAACAGCTTCGCCGCCGAAAATCCGATATCGTCGCTCGCTATGCCGAGCACCTTGGCGCCGTAGGTGTCGGCGGTCGCCTGCAGGCTGCCATGGACATGGCGGACGCCCTTGGGCTTGCCGGTCGAGCCCGACGAGTAGAGCCAGAACGCTATTTCGTCCGCATTAGCCTCGATCATCGGACGCGGTTCACTGGCCGCGAGTTCCGCCGCGAAATCGAGGCAGCCGTCCGGCACGTCGTCGCCGATGAAAACGACATGCTTCAGGAAGGGCTGGTCCTTGAGAATGGGAGCGACGACCGGATACAGCGCCGCCGAAACGAACAGGACACGCGCCCGGCTGTCACGCAGGATCAAGTCGTAGAGATCGGCGGCCAGCAACGTGTTGAGCGGAACGGGAACGATCCCGGCCTTGAGGCTGCCCCAGAATATAACCGGGAACTCGGTCTGGTCGAGCACGATCATGAGTGCCCGGTCCTCGCGCCTGACATCGAGCCGTGTGTAGAGCGCGGCCATGCGGTCGCTCTCATCGGCCAGCGCACCGTAGGTCAGCGTCCGTCCGCCGGGCTGAGATTCGATGAATGCCGCCTTGTCCGCGAGCGTCTCGCGATGGCGGTCGACAAAGTACAACGCGGCATTGGAGCCGGTCTCGCTCATGGCTGTATCTCCCGATCATGGCGTACCGACGGTACGCCATTGCGACGCTTTGTTGAAATTGAAACGCGCTTCCGCGATCGCGGGAACGCCTGTCGACCGTTACGGCCGTGCGTCTTGTGTATTATTATGCATAATTGGGAACACGGTTGCAAGATAATTACGGGCGCGTCGGAATAACCGCGAGGCGCATCTCCCGCGTGTGTCGTTGACACCCGGAATCCCGCATTCATGCCGCATTTCAGGCGTCACCAGGCGAAATATGAATGAATTTCCGCTGAAACAGGCATAAATAGAAGGATCTCCGGTCTCGACGTTGGGGGTTGAATACCTATATCGTGGAAAGCAGAGAAACGAAAAGCCGTAACCGCGGCGCGCTTGTCACACCGCGATGTGCAGTGTATGTTGCACAAAAGGGATGATGCATAATAATGCAGGCTGATCAGAGAAACCAACCGCGCACCGGACAGGGTCCGGCCTGCTGGGCCTCGCGGCTTCGCGAAAGAATGCGCCAGTCGGGTCTGCGCCCGACCCGCCAGCGCATGCATCTCGCCACATTGCTGTTTAGCCGCGGCGATCGCCATGTCACGGCAGAAGAGATCCATGCCGAGGCGCTCGGCGAAAGCATGTCTGTCTCGCTGGCGACAGTCTACAACACGTTGCACCAGTTCACCGAAGCCGGGCTGCTACGCGTTTTGGCTGTCGAATCGAACAAGACCTATTTCGACACCAACATTTCCGACCATCAGCATTTCTTCATTGAGGGCCGCAACGAGGTCATTGATATTCCGGACGGCATGATCTCGGTGCAAAACCTGCCGGATGTACCCGAAGGCATGGAAGTCGCGCATGTCGATATCGTCGTGCGGCTGCGACCCAAGAAGAACTGAGTCACGCCGGCGTCACAAATCGCAGCACTCAAGGGCGCCGGAAGGTCCGGCTCCTTTTTTGATTGGCGCGACCGGCTGGTTCCGTAGCCCTAAAATGATGATCGCGATCCGCCCCGATCGACCCGGGTTTCTGTGTACCGCGAACAAAGTGCCTCAACATTCCCAGGTCGGTCTCGACGCTGTCGCGGCACTAGCAGGATCCAGGAGCACTGCAGGAACTGCCATGAATATCGCACTCACAAATTTTGCAATGCGCCAGTGGGACAAGACCGACGGCAAATCGAAGATTATCGGCTTGTCCCCCGAAAGGCTGGTCTCCCTATGCAATGAAGCGGTCGCCGCCGGAGCCGAACTCGTTGCGGGCTATGCGCCGTTCTGCCGTCACCTCTTCCTGGAAAACCCCTCGCCGACATTATGTTCGTTCTCCCCCGTTACCGATGAAAACAGGCACCTCCTCCAAAGCGGTTATGTCGCGCGACGGGATGGCGAACTGGCCGTGCTCGAACGCTGGTTCGAAGGTCTTGAAGCCCCGCGCGCCGCCTATCTCGATGTCATTCTCTACAGCAAGGCGCAACTGGATGCGGAAGCGGCGGACGGGCCGGACCCGGCCGACGCGCCAGATTGCGACTGGGGCATTGTCTCGGTAATCGGCACCCTTGAACCGGTCGAGCCGCCCATGCCGCCGATCACCCAGATGCGCAACAGCCTCGGTCGCGAGGAAGGCGGCTCCGGCGTGCCGATTGACCGGAATACCTATGCGAAGGCAGTTGATTTTTGGGACCGGCACGCGCCCGTCCGCTAGGCGTGCTTCGCCAGGAATTACTCAACGAACAGATCGACACTGGCCGCCCGTCCGGCCGCATCGATAACCGTCAGCGTTGCGGCGCCACGCCCGTCCGGCTGCCACTGCCGGATACGCCGCCGCGAAATGTCGGGGAGCGGCCGCCCATTGGCAAGCCAGCGGAATGGCGCGCGGCCGCCCTGCAGTTTGATTACCAGCGGTTGCAACGCCGCCCCGTCGGCCAGTACGACCCTTGATCCCGCCGGGGGAAACACGATCGCGGGCGGCGGTTCCGCCGGGGCGGCCGGCGATACAGACCGGGCATCGCCGGAAAACCGGCGCAGCGATGCCGGAAGGTCTGCGCGGGCAAGCGACTGCGTGCCGCGCGGCCGAGCCGGCAGCGGCTTCAAATCAAGCCCGGCTTTCGAAAACCCCTCGAACAGGATCGGCGCCGCCGCCGTGATCCCGGTCAGGCCCGGGACCGAGGCATTATCGGCGCGGCCGACCCAAACCCCGAGCACATGCGCGCCGTCATAGCCAACCGACCACGCGTCGCGATATCCGTAGCTCGTGCCGGTCTTGTAAGCGATCGCTGCCGGCGCGGCGCTCAACGGCGCCATGATCCCGGACAGGATGTCGCTGACCTGCCAACCGGCTTGAGGCGACAGCAGGTCCGCTTTCACGGGCCGGTAGGTCTTGTCGAACAGGCTATGCAATTCGACCGCCCTGCCCCCTCCGGCCAGCCCGGTATAGAGCGTAACGAGGTCCTCGAGCGTGATCCCGGCACCACCCAGGCCGATCGCCAGTCCGGGCGCTTCGCCGGTCGGCAGCTTGAGTGAGACGCCGGCGCGGCGGAACCGGGCCGCCAGGCGCATCGGTCCGACCGCCTCGAGCAACTTGACCGCCGGCACGTTGAGCGACAATTGCAGCGCCTCACGCACAGAAACATCGCCGCGGTAACCCATGTCGAAATTGCGCGGCCGGTAGCCGGAAAAATCCGCCGGCCGGTCTGCGATGAGCGTCTCCGCCGCGACGACGCCCTCCTCGAAGGCGAGTCCGTAGATAAACGGTTTCAACGTCGAACCCGGCGAGCGCTCGATCGTGCTCATGTCGATCCAGCCGGCGCGCTGGTCGTCGCCGTAATCCGCCGAGCCGACGTGACCGAGCACGTCGCCTGTTGTTGCGTCGGCCATCACCATCGCCACGGTCAGGCGGGACCCGAGACGTTCCGCGGCCTCGCGCGCCACCTGCTCCAATGAAGCCTGAACGGTTCTGTCTATGGTCAGCCGGTGAACCCGCTGGTCGGGCGCCGCGGCCACCGCGCGCTCGGCCAGATGCGCCGCCAAGACCGGTAACGGGCGGCGCACATGGGGGACATCACCCGCGGATGCCCGCTCGATCTCGCTGGCGACGATCACATTTGCGTCGACCATACGTCTGAGCACCCGGTCTCGCGCCAGCCGGGCCGCACGCGGATGCCGGTCGGGTCGCCGCGATTCGGGCGATTGCGGCAATGCGACCAGCAGCGCGGCTTCCGCGAGACGAAGCTTGACCGGTTCCTTGCCGAACCAGGCGAGCGAAGCCGCCCGTACCCCTTCCAGATTGCCGCCATAGGGCGCCAGGGTCAGGTAGCGCGCCAGGATCTCGTCCTTCGTCAACCGTCGTTCGATCTGGATCGCCCGTATAATTTGCCTGAGCTTGGCGGTCACCGAACGGCTTTCGCGCGGCTCGATCAGCCGCGCCAGCTGCATTGTCAGCGTCGAACCGCCTGAAACGATCCGCCCGTTGACGGCCAGTTGCCAGGCGGCACGTCCGATCGCCCAGGGATCGACACCTGGATGCGACGGGAAACGCCGGTCCTCGTAGGCGACCAGCATTCCGATGAATTGCGGATCGACCGCATTCAGGTCGACGGCAAGGCGCCAGCGGCCTTGCGGAGTCGCATAGGCGCGCAGCAGATCTCCATTACGGTCGAGCACCTCCACCGACACGTCTTGCCCGGTATCGAGCGGCGGCGGGAAGGCTCGGTCGAGTTCAACGAGCGCGGCAATCGTCGCCAAGGTCGCCGCCATGCCCGCCGCCGCCCATTTGACGATGGCAAGCAGGTGCATCATTGCGCGGCTTTCACCTCCATGAAGCCGGTCGCCGTGCGGGCCGAGAGTTCGGGACGGTACATATCCTCCACGCTCGCCGCCGGGTGTACATAGGTGCCCGGCGTGACCGCCCGCACCACATAGGCGAGGTTGAAGCGACGTTCCTCGCCGCCGCCTCGGTTAAACGCGGCCACGAACCGGTCGTCCCGGAATTCCAGGTGGGCCGGTTCGGTGCGTCCCAACCAGTCGAAATTCTTCAGTTCGGCGCTGCCCATGATCCTCGGATTGTCGATTTCCAGGCCTGCAGGCAGCAGATCCGTCACAACGATCCGGCTCGGCCACTCGTTGAGTTCCGTCACCTGAATCACCGCAACCAGCCTTTCATTTTGCTCGACATCGGAAACACTCACCTGCGTGCCATCCATGCGGTAATACGCGCGCGTGATGGTGAAGCCGTCGCCACCCGCGGGCAGTGGTTGCGCCGGCGACGCGACCGTGGTGACCACCGCAGTGAGCTTCTCGTTGGTCCGGTTCTGGATCCGGATCGGATTTGCGATCAGCGCGGCACCATCGACTCTCCGCGTGAATGGACCTGTGTGCGGCAGACCGTCGACCGCCAGCGAGATCGACCTTCCGCTTTCGGCCAGCGCACGCGCCGCCAGCAGCATCCAGGCGTCTTCCTGGGTCGAGGTATAGCGCCGGGACAGCCTCTGTGATGCGACGAAGTCGATCATCTGCGGAATGTCGGTCGGCGCCGGTTTGCTTTCCGCCGCCAGTGCCAGGATCGCAGCGCCGTCGCGCAGGCGCGAACCATAGTCGGAGCGGCCGGTTCCGGAAATGGAAGCCGTTTCCCTTGCCAACTTGAACGCCGCGTTGAATGCACGCGCCGAACGCTGGCCGTCGCCGTAGAGCGCCAGGCTTGCACCGAGTTGAGCCCGCGCCATCGGACTGTCGAATGCATCAATCTGCGTGTCGCTGTAGTAGCGCAGATCGCCCGCCGAGGCCCGACGGTTGCGTGCCAGCACATAGAGCGCATAGGCGATTTCGCGGCCGCGATCGTTTACATCGTTGACGTAGGCGAGCGAGTTTTCAAGGTTCTGCAGGGCAAGTGCCATGCCCTGCTGGGGAACCTCGTAACCCTTCTCGCGTGCCCGCGTCAGGAAATCGGTAACGTAGGCATCGAGCCAGAGATCACCCGACCCCGGACCCCACAGGCCAAACGAACCGGACGCCGACTGGTAGGCCAGAACACGGGTAATGGCGCCCTCGATGCGTTCCGCGATCTCCGGATCCGTTTCCATGCCTGCTGCCTGTTGCAACTCGCTGAGATAGAGCAGCGGCAGGGCGCGGCTAGTGGTCTGCTCGGCGCATCCGTAGGGATAACGGTCGAGCGCCATCAGCATTGCCGGAACGTCAAACGCGGCCAACGGAGACACGTTGACCGAAACCGAGGCACCGCGCAGGATCGAGGCAGCAAGCAATTCGCGGTCGATCAGCAGACTGCCGCCATTTGCGGCAAGCGGGACCTCCATGCGCGTGGTCACCGGAAGTGTCGCCGGGCGCACCGGAATCGAGAGCGCATGATGCACGGTCACGCCGCTGGCATGCGCCAGCGTGATGTCCAGATCGGCGGCACCCGGCGCACCGGCGGCGACCGGCACCATAAGCGTTTTCTTCGCTCCAGCATCCAACGGAATGGTCGGCGGCACGTCATTGCCCATCACAGAAACCGGGCCGCCAGCGGCGATCGAAACCGCATAATCTCCTGCCGGGCCATCGGTATTTGCGATGTCGAGACGTATCTGGGCAACGTCTCCGGTCGCCATGAAGAGCGGCATGCCGGCGGTCACCACCACCGGCTCGCGCACGATGACGTCTTTTGCCGCCGATCCGACCGCCGTATTCGACCAGGCGACAGCCATCACGCGCACAGTGCCGTTGAACTGCGGCATGTCGAAGGAAACCGTCACCTTGCCGTCATTGTCGAGGCGCAAAGGGCCAGAGAAGAAGGCAACCAGCTTTCCCTTGGGCGGACTACCCTGCGACTGCATGGCGGGGCCGTCGCCGCCGGTACGCAAACGCCCGGCTGCGCCGAGCGATCCGTCGATCAGCCGGCCGTAGATGTCGCGAAGTTCGAGTCCCATTTTTCGCTGTCCGTAATACCACCCCTGCGGCTCGGGAGGCGTGTAGGCCGTCAGGTTGAGAATGCCGACATCGACGGCCGCGACTGCGGCATAGACAACCTCGCCCGCCTTCGCGCCCGTTACTGTCAGCGGTACCTCGAGCGCCTGGTTCGGCACGGTTTGTTCCGGCGTGCCAACAACGACATCAAGCGTCCGGTCGGCAGCATCGACTTTCAGCCATTTGAGGCCGATGGCGCGCATCGGCATCCTGTTTTCCGTCGCGGAGCCCGGCCGGAACAGGGTGGCCGTCACATAGGCGCCCGCTCCCCAGTCGTCGCCAACGGGAATGTTGATCGTCGCGCCGTCTTCCGGAACAGGCGCAAAATGACGCGCCAGAACGCGGTCGGCACCGACTGTCACCATCAATTCGCCGGCGAAACGCGGCGAGACCTTCAGTTTTGCGGTGTCGCCCGGCTTGTAGCTCTCGCGATCAAGCGCGATTTCCAGCCCGTCCGGCGTATCCAGGGAAGAGGCTTCGACATACCAGCCGGCATAGAAATCCGTGCTCGTCGCCGGCCCAGATGGATCCTCGGTCTCCAATTGCAGCCGGTAATGCCCCCAATCGACCGATGTTGAGATCTTCACCTCTTCGTCCGTCGTCGCATCGACCGTACCGTTTGTCACCTCCTCGGTATAATCGACGGTCTCATAACGCCAGTTCGAGCCGTCGCGATACCATTGATAGTTGCGCGAGATGCGCACAAGCGACCAGCGGATGCCGGCAAGTCCGGTACGCGCCCCTTCCGGCGTTACCGCAATTACCCTGAACGAAGCCGTGGAACCTTCGCCCACCTCGCCGTCTTTGAATTCCGGCTTGACCCCGATCATCGTTCCTTCGGCCCGGACCGGCAGATTGAGCGAGCGTTCGACAGCACGTCCGCCGCCTTCACGCATTCGCATCGTGACCTTGGCAACCTGTGGCCGCGTCGTCGCCGGAAGTCCGTCGACCGCGATGTCGACGACGGCCTTGCCGTCATTGTCGAGAACAGGAAGGTCATCGAGCGGCAAGGTCGTTACGCCATCCTCGTCCGTGTCCTCCAGACCGAAAACGTAGCCCGGGAAATTGTCGCGGTCGTTTGCCACGGTCACCCGCACCTCGCCCTCGATCGACAGGCCGGCCGCCGGCGCCCCGTACAGGTATCGGCCATCGACAATCACCTGCGCCCCGGCCTCGCGGTCGACGACCTTTTGCGGGCTGGTGATGTCGAACTCAATCCGATCTGGAACGAAATCCTCGACCAGGAAGGTCTTTTCGGCCAGCACATCGCCTTTCGGGTCGGCGAACACGCGCATTTGCCAGGCCCCCTGCATCGCATTCGCCGGCAAAACGAGGTCGACCACATGCCCTCCGGCCAGCGGCGTTTTCGATACGAACCTGCGGTCTTCCTTGCCGTCTGGGCGGCGGAAAATGAACGTAAGCGGCAAAGCCTCGATCGCTTCCGCCGCGTCGTCGCGCGCCAGCGCAGCCGCATGCACGGTTTCGCCGCCGCGATAGATGCCCCGTTCGGTCCAGGCAAAGATATCGATGGCGCCGGGCGCCGGGCGCCCCTCGACGCCGCGGTCGGAAAGGTCGAAGCCGGCTTGCGTCATGTCCATGAACACGAACCCGGCGGCAGCACTTTGGGCCAGCAGGACGGCAGGTTCCAACCCGCCCCGTCCGCGCATTAGGCCGGCATCGAAGCGCGCCTGCCCCTGACCGTCGGTCACCGCTTCGCCGAGGATTTCGTTGTTGCGTGCGATCAGCTTGAGGCTCACCTCGCCCATCGGCGCGGCTGAATCGAGCGAACGCGTGGAGACCGAAAGGCCATCGGTGCCCGCCTGGGTCGAAAGACCGATATCGGAAACGACAAACCACTGCGTGGCACGATTGTCCCAGTCATCGCTCACCTGGTCGGCGGCCATGCCGGTGAGCACATAGACGCCCGGTTTACGCTCCGGCAGCACTTCGTCGACCGGAAAACTGGTCGTCACTTCCTTGTTGAGCGTGGAGCGAACATCGAGCATCCCCTCCCAAACCAATTCGCCTGTCGTATCGGCGATTGAATCGGCCTGGTAGGCGTTGATCTGCTCGAGAAAATTGCCGTTGGCCAGCAGGTTGGCCAACGCCCGGTCGCCGAGTCGGTGCATCCGAAGCTTGACCGAAGACGCATTGACGCTAACGATGGGGATGCCGTGGCGCATCGCGCCGGGAAGCACGAAATTGTCGCCGGTAAACCGAACCGACGGCGCACGGTCTCGCACGTAAACACTGATCGGAACCGACTGTTCGAGTTTTTCGCCAATGGCAGCGGGCAAGCCCGCGCGCAGCGTGACATTGTAACGTTCGCCATGAGAGAGGCCCTCGATACAGATCTGGCGGCCCTTGGCCTCCAGAGCCGGGGCCGGACCCGAATTGAGCTGAACGTATTCGCTGTAATTCACGCCGCTTTTGACCAGCTCTTCCGAAAGCTGGATGCAGACCCGCGGCGAGGCATTGTCCGCGTCGACCGAATGCTCGATGACGCGAAAGCCCTTGCGGGCCCTGAGATCGGCAAAGTCGGCCTGCACTTGTGGCGATGCGACAAGCGCGAGGCTCGCCTTGTAGGCCTCGAGTGCCGGGCGGTACTGGCTGCGCAGTTCCAGCGCCTTCGCCAGCACATCGAGTGCGTCGGCCCGTTCACCCGCAGTGCGCGAGGTTAGATAGGCGTTGAAGGCCGAAGACGTCGCATATTGCTGGAGCTGATAGCGTTCCTTGTTGTTGGCCGGTTCGGTGGCAGCAATCGCCCGCGACAGGTCTGCCCAGCCCCCCGAATTGGATTCATCGAGCGCCAGAGCGCCGCTGAGGAATGACAGCGCGCGGCGCGGGTCGTTGCCAGCGAGCGCCTGGCGACCGGCATCCATCATTCCCGCGATCCCGCGCCCCTCCAGCTTGCCCGAATTGGCCGCCAACCGGTCGCGGTAGGTCTGGGCCTCGTTGCGGATTCCGTCGGAGATGAAATCGAGTTCGCCGGGCGCTCCAATGTCGGCGCCGCCGGCAACGTTCACGACCTTGCCCGCGACTGCCCCGGCAAACGGATTGAGCGTCGAAAAGTCGGATTTAAGAAAGCACCATTCGGCTTTTGAATTATAGGTGAATGCCCGGCACTGCGGGTCTGCAAGGCAAGTGCGCTTGCACTCGTCCAGCGAGATGTTTCGTTCCGTGCGCAAGTCGAATCCGAAATAGTCCGCATCGTTTGTCGTCACGATGCGCCGCTGTTCCTGGGCTTCCGCTGCCGCCGCCAGACTCAGGGCCAGTACAAATGCCGTGATGGATTGAACAAGTGTACGCCACAGCATGGAGACCTCCTCAGCAGCCATTCGTCGCCCCTGGCCGGGATGTTCAGGCCCGGTCCTGAAAAAGTCAACTCGTACAACCGGGTTACGGTACCGAGTTTGTCTGGCGATCATTCGGGCCAATGCCGGCGAATTGGAGGCGGCCTTCAAAGGCGCCGTGTAACTCATGCGTTTGCCGGTCACGGCGCAGTTCGAGCGATGGCCGATGACATGATATGGTTCTCGTTTCCGGATCAATCGACAGCGAAGGAGGAGAGTTGTCCCTTTACAGCAAATATGTCCTTCCCCGCATTATCGACGCCACCTGCTCGACCAAGCCGATTGCAAGGCAACCCAAAAAGATCGTGCCATCGGCGACAGGACGGGTCCTGGAAATCGGTATCGGCAGCGGACTCAACCTCGATTTCATGGACCGGACGAGCGTGAAAACGGTTCTCGGTCTCGACCCGTCGCCAGAATTGATGGCGATCGCGCAGTCAAAGGCCGAACGCTCGGGCGTTGACTTCCGGCCGTTACTCGCCGACGCCGCCAGCATCCCGCTGGAGGATAGCGAAGTCGACACCGTTCTTGTCACCTACACGCTCTGCAGCATCGACGCGCTCGACACCGCGCTTTACGAAATTCGCAGGGTCCTGAGACCCGACGGCAAGCTGGTGTTTTGCGAACACGGCCTTGCACCGGACGCCTCCATCGCGCGTTGGCAGCGGCGCCTTACACCGGTCTGGAAACGGTTCAGCGGCGGATGCCGCCTCGATCGTGATACGCGGGCAATCATAACCGACGCCGGTTTCTCGATCGCCCGGTCAGATCAGATGGACCTTCCAGGCACGATGCGGATTGTCGGCTACAATGTTTGGGGAACTGCAATTCGCCGATAATGGCCCGTCCGCCGCCCTGCTTCAACTTGCCAGGAACCCGTTTTTCTCGATCGTTCCGATCAAGGCCGCGAGACTGGTGTCGACGGTGGTCCCCGAGGTGTTCACGCTTGCTTCCGCCTTGGCGTAAAGCGCTTCGCGGCTGGTCAGGATCGAGCGCAGCTCGTCCATCGCCTCCGGGTTGCCTGCCATCGGCCGCTCGTCGCCCTGACCGCGGACGCGGGCCATATGTTCTTCCGGCTCGGCTTTCAGCCAGATCGTGTGGAAGTTCCGCAGCAGGAAGGAAAACGTTTCCGGCTCCGAGACAATGCCACCGGCGACCGCGAGCACGAGCCTGTCATGTGTTCCCGCCAGCCGGCCGATTGCCTGGTGCTCCAGCCGGCGGTATCCCTCCTGGCCGTACAGGGCGATCAACTCGTCGACCGCCATGCCGCTTTGCTCCTCGATTTCCTGGTTGAGTTCGACGAAATCCACCTGCAGTTTCTGCGCCGCGAGCCGCCCGAGGGTCGATTTCCCGGCCCCGCGCAGTCCGATCAGCGCAATCCGCCCGTCGCGCCGCGGCCCTTGCAGGTCCGGATTAAGCAGCTCCAGTACGCGGTCGCGCGTGCCGGCCGGCGCATTACGATAGAGACGGATCACGGTCACAAGATCCGATTTCCACGGATCGTCGGCCGCCACCAGCCATTCGATATCGATATCGAGCGATTGGGCGATACGCCGCAGAAGGGCGATCGACACGTTGCCGTCGCCGCTTTCGAGCTGGGCGAGATAGCGCTGGGAAACACCGGACAGTTCCGACAGGGCGCGCCGCGAAATACCTTTGCGGGCACGGGCATCGCGCACTCGGTCACCAACCATCGAAATGAAGGCGCCTTCACCTGCATTGTTATGAACCTTATCGTGCATACCGGCCATCCGTATTTCAGTCTAATGCACTATAATGCATATTTTTTTGCCATACAATGCATGCGCCTAAAGTATTTGGCCGAGATTGCCGCGCCGATGTGCGCTTTATCGCGAGGACCGGACTACGCGCCGGTATCCCGGTCACGCACCAGCGGCTCGATCTTGGCTCGGATTTCCGCGGGCGCCGCGATCTTGCGGTGCGCGGCAGCTTCGACGAAAACCTCCACGAACTCGCCGTTGAAGCAAAGCGTGCCGGCCTGATAGCCGCGCACCTGGAACCGGACCGAGCTTTCCCCGAGACGTATCAGCCGTACCTGGCACTCGAGCCGGTGGCGCGGCGTCACCGGCGAGCTGAAATCGAGACTCATATGCACGAACGGTGTGCCGAGATCACGGTCGATGTTCATGACGAACCAGTCCTCGCCGACATGGGCTTGCCACCATGCGTCGATCGCCTCGAGCGCAAAATAGGGAAGCCGCCCGGTATAGGCGATGCGTGCCGGGTCGCAATCGGCCCAGCCGACGCGAATGGAGTGGATGAAGTCGTCGGCGCTGGCCATCGCCGTTTCGGCGACAACCGCCTCAGTAGGTCTCGACATGGTAGCGTCCCTGTTCGCGCATCGAATCGCGGAGGGCAACCCACTGGATGCCCGTGCTCTCGGCTATGTTGGTGAAGGCCTTTTCAATACCTTCCTCCATGCCGCGCAAACCGCAGATGTAGATATGGGTGTTGGGATCGCCCAACATCTCGGCGATTTCCTCTTCCTCCACCCTAAGCCGGTCCTGAACATATTGCTTGTCGACGCCGGGAATCCGGCTGAACACCAGGTGCTTCCTCAGAACCCGGTCGGGGACCTTATTCAACGGTCCGAAATAGGGCAGGCTGTCGGGCGTGCGTGCGCCGAAGAACAGCGTCATCGATCCGCCATGCGTTCCGCTGGTCCGCTGGCGGCGCATGGTGAAAGCGCGGAACGGCGCCGACCCGGTGCCGGTGCAGATCATTAGCAATCGCGCCTGCGGATCGTTCGGCATCAGGAACGTGGAACCAAACGGGCCGGTGACGTCGACGGTATCGCCGATTTTCAGGTCGCAGACGTAGTTCGAGCAGACCCCGTTGGGCTCCCGCTTAACCGTCAGCGACATGTTATTGTAGTTGGCGCGCTCTCCGTCGCGCGGGCTCGATACCGAATAGAGCCGGGGCAGGTACGCCTTACCCGCTTCGTCGGTGCCGGGCGGAATGATGCCAACCGATTGGCCTTCCAGCACGGGAAAAGAAATCGCGCCGAAATCAAGGATAATGTGGCGCACGTCGCTGTCGGCTCCCTCCGCTGTCAGGCGGAAATTGCCAGCCACGCGCGCTTTGATCGGATTGGACAGGTTATAAAGATTGATGGTTGGTTTTGACGCCGAAGCCGGCGCTTTTGCCTTGCCGCCTGCCCCGGAATGGGCTTCGGCGAGGAGGTCTGCGACTGCATCGTCGAGCGCCTCGATGGAGGTATCGGCTTCCGATGCGGTGGTCGGAAACTGTTCCTGGGCCGGCAATTCTTCCCAGGAGTATTGATCTTCGAGCGTGTAGGGACTCGTCACCACGCGCCATTCGTCGATCGAACCGGTTGGACAGACCGGGATGCAGGCCATGCAGAATTCGCATTTTTCGAAATCCACAACGACATTGTTATCATCATGCTCGATCGCGCTGATCGGACAAACGCTCTCGCAAGTGTAACAGCGGATACAGATTTCCGGGTCGATCAGGTGCTGCTTGACCGGTTTGTTCATTGTTCGATCCCTCTAATTCCCATGCGCGTTTCGCGCTTCTTCTTAAAGGTTGCCCTCCCTGCCCGGTCGAGCAGGGAGGGCTGGTAGTTTTCGCTGCGCCCGGTCGGGCGGGCGCAGCTGACCAGAAACGGCTCAGGCCATGTGCAACTTCACGTATTCGAAGTCGCCCGGCTTGTTGTCGATACCAACCTTCGGCGGCTTGATCCAGTTCGCATACTGGCCGGGCTCCGTAACCGGCTTCATCAGCGACTGGATGTAGTCGCCATCGGCCTTGGACGGCAACCACTCGTCGCGGCGGCTCGCCCACTCTTCGCGGCTGACGACCGTGCCTTCCGGCGTAACCGGCGCACCGGCGAAAGCACCGATCTGGCGGTGGAAACCCTCGTGCGGCAGAGCCAGTTCGAAGTCGACATTGTTTTTCTTGATGGTCTGGTTCCAGCGGCGCACGCCACCGGCCGCGTCATCCGAATAGTCGTCGCGCAGCCGCATGTTGATCGCCGAAATCGCGTTGACATCGCGGTAGACGACCTTTTCGCCGTCGAACTCGGCGACCGAATAGGTGGCATCCTTGAGCTGGTGATCGTCCTCCAGCTTGTTCTCCCGGTAACGGCCCTTCAGTCCCCAGTTGAACGAGTTCGCCGCATTGGTCGAGACCTCCGAACCGAACAGATCGAGCGATAGCGTGTAGTGCATGTTCAGCTTTTTCTGGATCGTCGGCAGATCAATGACCCCGAGGGCGCGGATCGCGTTGATGTCGTAGGGATCGGTGATCCCGGCTTCGTTCATCGCCTCGCAGGTGCGTTCGATCGTGCGGCCGACGCCGGTTTCGCCGACGAACATGTGATGCGCCTCTTCCGTCAACATGAAGCGGCAGCTGCGCGACAGGGGGTCGAAACCGGATTGGGCAAGGCTTTCAAGCTGCATCTTGCCGTCGCGGTCGGTGAAGTAGGTGAACATGAAGAAAGACAGCCAGTCCGGCGTTTCCTCGTTGAAGGCACCGAGCATGCGCGGCGCTTCCTCGGAACCTGACTGGCGCTGCAGCAGGCCGTCGGCCTCCTCGCGGCCGTCCGCGCCGAAATATTTCTGCAGGAGATAGACCATCGCCCACAGGTGCCGGCCTTCTTCAACATTGACCTGGAACAGGTTGCGCATGTCGTACAACGACGGCGCGGTCAGGGCCAGGAACCGCTGCTGCTCGACCGACGCCGGCTCCGTGTCGCCTTGGATCACGATCAGGCGGCGCAAGAGGGCGCGGTATTCGCCCGGAACCTCCTGCCATGCGGGTTCGCCATAATGTTCGCCGCACGGAATGATGCGATTTTCCACCTTTGGTGCGAGCAGGATGCCCCAGCGGTATTCGGGCATCTTGACGTAGTCGAACTTGGCCCAGCCCTGCGGATCGACGCTGACCGCGGTACGCAGGTAGACGAGGCTCTTCTGGAAGTTCTCGGGAATGAGGTCATTCCACCAGTTGATGTAGCCCGGGTGCCACTTTTCCAACGCCTTGAGCACGCGCCGGTCGGACGACAGGTCCACATTGTTGGGTATCAGCGTATCGTAGGAAACATTCATTACGTCAGACATATTGGACTTCCTCCTGATCAATCCGTTTTGAAATTAGACGCGGCGCATGTCGTAGTCGCCGCGCTGGCCGGTGCCGTAGCGCTTGAGCGCGCCGGTCTCACTCACCGCGTTGGGTCGCTGGAAGATCCAGTTCTGCCAAGCGGTCAACCGGCCGAAGATGCGGGTTTCCATGGTTTCGGGCCCCGGGAAGCGCAGATTAGCCTCCATTCCGGTCATCGCGTCGGGCGAGAATGACGCGCGCTCTTCCAGGAAAATGCGGATCTCGTCGTCCCAGTCGATATCGTCGAAGGCGAAGGTGACGAGGCCCAGTTCTTCAGCATCCCCTGCCTCCAGTGCTTCGCCCTTGCGCGACGCAGCCTCGTCGACTTTCTCGGGCGTGCCGAGAAACCGGGTCTGGAGACGGGTCAGATCGTTGGCCATTGGATAGGGGCCGAAATTGGCGTCGGTCAGCATGATCGTCGCCACCGGGCGGTTGTCGCCCTCGAACTCGCCATCGGCCATGTAGGAGCGATCGACGGCAAACAGGATTTCCGCGAGGGTTCCCGCATAGCACGAACCGGGCTCGACCAGCGCCACCAGCGAGCGCGATGTCATGTCGATGCGCTTGAGAACGCGCTTCCAGTACAGTGCGATTTCGCGGGCAAACCAGTTGTCGCGATTGTCCATCACCGCCTTCTCGTGCGCGATGACCTTCTGCGGGTCGCCCTGCGTCCGGAACACCATCACACCGAGCTCCTGCTCGTTGAGACGCAGATGCAGGATGGCATCGTCGAGTTCGCGCGCCGCCCGCAACATCCAGGTCGAGGCACCCTCGCCTTCCAGCGCGTCGGCAGAAGCAGGCGCGTCGGCGTCGGGCCCCTTAATGGTTACCGTCACCACGCGCTTGTCGCGCTCCACCGATACTTCGACGGTCGAATAGGAAACCGAACCGTCTTCCGCGAAAGTCCGCTCCAGCGGCGTCAGCGCGATACCCTTTGCATCCGACGGACGGTCGGACTTGGCGGCGAATTCCTTCGCCCGTTCCGCAACGATCTCTTCGAATTTGGAATTCGGCACGACCTCGTCGACCAGGCGCCAGTCCTTGGCCTTCTTGCCGCGGACGCCTTCCTCGATCGAGCAGAACACGTCCGCCAGGTCGCGACGCACCTTGCGCTTGTCCGTCACGCGGGTCAGCCCGCCCGTTCCCGGTAACACCGCGAGCAGCGGCACTTCCGGAAGCGCAACCGAGGAGGATCCGTCATCGGTGAGGATAATGTGGTCGGTCGCCAGCGCCAGCTCGTACCCACCGCCGGCGCACGCACCCTTGACCGCGCACAGATAGTACTGTCCGGATTCCGCCCCCGCAGCTTCATAGGTATTCCGCGTTTCGTTGGTGAACTTGCAGAAGTTGACCTTGTGGGCATGTGCAGCGCCGCCCAGCATGCGGATGTTCGCGCCGGCGCAAAAAACCCGGTCCTTGCCCGACTGCATCACGACGGCCTTGACCTCAGGATGCTCGAAACGCAGGCGCTGGACCGCATCGGAAAGCTCAATATCGACGCCGAGATCATAGGAGTTGAGCTTGAGCTGGTAACCGTCAAACAGCCCCCCGTCCTCGTCGACATCCATGATCAGGCGCGCAACGTCGCCCTCGAACTCGATGCGCCAATGCCGGTACTTCGACGGGTCTGTCTGAAAATCAATTCGCTTTTTCACTGAACCATATCCCTCATTCTTTATTGTTTAAGGCACTATAATGCAGAATAATGCACAACGCTACCCGAAAAGCGAATTATCCCGCAACTTTTTTAATTGTTATAATTCAATTAGTTACCTGTTTTCGACCAAAATCGAGACGTGCATTATATTTCACAAAGCGGGAATCGACTCAATCGTCTATGCCGAATGCGCCGGCCGGATAGGGCTTGGGAGTCACCGGCAGATAGCGCGGGCCGTCGCGCAGCAGGAAACGGTTGAAGGCTGCCATCGTCGGCGATTCACCGCGATCCAGCCGCGATACCGCGAACCATTGGCGCCGGATCGGCATCCCGGCCACGTCGAGGATAACGAGGCGGCCGAGCTGCAATTCCTGCTCGACAGTATGCGCCGAAATGAACGCAATTCCGAGTCCGGCGATGACGGCCTGCTTGATCGTCTCGTTGGAATCCATCTCGGCGCCGAGATCTTCGAGCTTTTGCGGCAGGTCGGTGAAAAACATCTCCAGTGATGTCCGCGTGCCCGACCCACGCTCGCGGATCAGGAACCGTTCGCGCGCCAGGACTTCCTTGGCGATGTCGCGCCGACCGGCTAGCGGATGGTCGGCGCGGGCGATGATGACCAGCGGATGATCGCCAAACACGGCGGACCGCACCGGAATGTCGCGCGGCGGCCGCCCCATGACGGCAATGTCGATCTCATGGTGGCGCAATGCCTCGATCGTTTGCAGCCGGTTGCCGATTTTCAGATCGAAGTCGATCCCCGGGTGACCGTCGAGGAACCCGGCGATCATGCGCGGCACAAAATACTTGGCGGTGGAAACGGCCCCTAGCCGCAGACTGCCGGCCCGTACACCGGCGATCTCGTCGAGACGGTCGGTAAGCGTCCTGAGCCGCTCATCGATTGCTTCAGCCGTATCCAGAACCGCCAAGCCTGCGGCAGTGGGACGCAGCCCGTCGCTGGTGCGGTCGAACAGGGCAAGTCCGGCCTCTTCCTCCATTTGCTTCAATTGCAAAGTCACAGCCGGACCTGTCAGACCTAAGGCCTTGGCGGCATTTATGATTTTCTCGTGGCGATGAATCGCCTGGATGGCTTTGAACTGGCGGAGGGTGAAATTGCGCATGTCTCAATTAGTTTTTTTTACTCGATCTCTTAGAATTATAAATTTTACTTCTCGAAGCTGCAACTTGATTGTCCGCGGCGAACCGGCCACGTCCCTGCGCGGAGTCGGTACCGGGAGGAATACATGAGCGCACCCACACTCGATGCACATCTCGACTCCTTTGCCGCCACGGGCGGCGAACGGAGCGAGGTTGCCAAAACGGTCGGACTGTTGGCCGAGGCTGCGCTCAAGGTGCGCAAGATTGTCAAGGAAGGCGCCCTCGGCGTGGCCTTCGCGGACAGCCGGGGGGCGGCCCATGCGACCGGCGACACCCAGAAGGATCTCGACATTGTCGCCGACGACATTTTCCTGGATGCCATGCGGCGCGCGCCGGTAGCCTATTATGCATCCGAGGAACTGGCCAATCCGGTCGTGCTCAAACGGGACGCGCACCTCGCATTGGCGATCGACCCGCTCGACGGCTCGTCCAACATCGATACAAACGTCTCGATTGGCACGATTTTCTCGATCCTGCCGACTCTGGACGATGAACAGGCGACATTCCTGCAACCGGGCCGAAATCAGCTCGCCGCCGGCTTTTTCATCTTCGGCCCGCAATTTGCCCTGGTTCTCACCATGGGCGCGGGGACGACAATTTTTGTATTCTCACCGCGCCTGGGCACATTTGTGGAAGCCTACAAGACCATTGCCATCACGCCCGATGCGAAGGAATTTGCCATCAACATGTCGAACTACCGGCACTGGGACGAATGGGTCAGGTGCTATGTCGACGACTGCCTTCAGGGCGCCGACGGTCCGCGCGACAAGGATTTCAACATGCGCTGGATCGCCTCGCTGGTGGCCGAGACCTACCGCATCCTGACCCGCTCCGGCGTATTCCTCTATCCCGGCGACACCCGCAAGGGCTACCACACCGGCCGACTCCGGCTGGTCTACGAAGCAAACCCGATTGCGCTGATCGTCGAGCAGGCTGGCGGCGCGGCAACCGACGGGGCATCGCCCATCCTCGATCTTCGTCCAGTCGACCTGCACCAGCGCACGCCCCTGGTGTTCGGCTCGTCCAAGGAGGTCGCAAAGATCCGCCGCTACAATGCCGACCCGTCGGCGATCGGCAATCGCCATCCCCTGTTCGGCAACCGCGGCCTGTTCCGCGCCTAAGACCCGGAGTTCTCCCATATGTCCGCAAAGTTTCCAATCATAGCAATTACTGGCTCCTCGGGCGCAGGCACGACGACGGTCAAGGATACCTTTTCCAAAATCTTCTCG
>JBNLDE010000236.1:0-12074 GCA_050304175.1 Zhengella sp.
TGATGGTGGATTCCAGCGCCACGACCGGCCGCCGCTCGGCCAGAGCGGTGGCGATTTCGGGGGCGATGTCGAGTGGCGGGTTCATAGGCGTTCCATGCTCACGGCGGCGGCCAGGCGGTCGAGGCGGCCGGTTTTGAGATCGGGTACAACGGACGGCGTCTCCACCGCAAGCACGGCGGCGGCGATGCCCTGGCGCAGCGCGGCCGGAAACTCGACGCCGTGCACCAGCGCGGCGATGGTCGCGCCCGACAGCGCGTCGCCGGCGCCGGTGACGTCGACGATCGCGTCCGGGACGGGCGGGGCGAGCGTGAAGACGCTGCCGGCGTCGAACGCGGTGACGGCCCCCGGGCCGCCGGTGATGACGCCGCGCGCCAGGCCGCGCGCCGACAGCATGCGCGCCAGGTTGCCCGAAGAGGCGGTGAGATCGGCGCGGGCCAGCGCGGCGGCCTCGGCACGGTTCATGAACAGGCAGGCCAGATGCGGCACGGCCGGGGCCAGGCGCACCACCTTGGCCGGCGAGATGGCCAGCGCATAGACCGGCTTTTCGTCAGCGAGCGCGGCGATGCGCGCGACGGCCGCCGCCGGCAGGTTGGCGTCGAACACGACCGCGTCGGCCTGTTCGAGGGCGCGGCGCACCGGGCGGCGGGTCAGGATGCGGCCGAGAACCGCCTCGTAGAGCCCCATGTCGGCGAGGCCCGCGACCTGTTCGCCGGTTTCGTCGAGCAGCGAGGTGTAGGTGGGCGTGGCGCGGTCGAGAAAGGTGGCCGACAGGTCTTCGATGCCGGCATCGGCGATCGCCCGGGCCACCGCCGCGCCGGCCGCGTCGCCGCCGCGCGCCGAAACCAGCGCCACGGCCAGGCCGAGCTGGACGGCAGAACGCGCCGCGTTGAACACGCCGCCGCCGACCCCCTCGCGCATGATGCCGGGGTTCGACGCGCCGGGGCGGTAGGTGCCGGTCACCTGGCCGCGCCGGTCGACATGGGCGCCGCCGATGGCGACAAGGCGGGGAAGGACGGATTGGGCCATGGGCTGAAGGTGTCCGGCTGACGGGACGGCGAGACTAGGCCGGTTGGGGGATGGGGATCAATGGGGGACGATGCGCCGGGCCGCATATTGGCTGCCCGGACCGCCGGCCGCTCTGTCGAGACACATCTGGGGATCGTGCCATACATCCTCGTAGTCGGGTGTCAGCAGGAAGCGATTCCCGGCGATTGCGGTGCGGGCGAGGGATGTAACGGCCGCGCCGGGGATACATCCGGAGAGGTTCGGATGGGAACATTTTTGGAACAAAAATGCATTCCGCTTGTTTTTCAATGTGTTCGACCTCTTGAATAAACGGAACAAAAAAGGTACAAAATAGACTGTGCATCGCGGGATGCGGGCTTCAATGTCGAGGAAGGGGTGAGTATCATGGCGCAGAATTCATTGCGGCTGGTCGAGGATAAACAGGTGGACAAGACAAAGGCACTGGATGCCGCGCTCTCGCAGATCGAACGTGCCTTCGGCAAGGGCTCGATCATGCGGCTGGGCCAGAACGAGAAGGTGGTCGAGATCGAGACCATTTCGACCGGCTCGCTCGGCCTCGACATCGCGCTCGGCATCGGCGGCCTGCCCAAGGGGCGGATCGTGGAGATTTACGGGCCGGAATCGTCGGGCAAGACGACCATGGCGCTGCAGACCGTGGCCGAGGCCCAGAAGAAGGGCGGCATCTGCGCCTTCGTCGACGCCGAGCACGCGCTCGACCCGGTCTATGCGCGCAAGCTGGGCGTGGATCTGGAAAACCTGCTGATCTCGCAGCCCGACACCGGCGAACAGGCGCTCGAGATCGCCGACACGCTGGTGCGCTCGGGCGCGGTCGACGTGCTGGTGATCGATTCGGTGGCCGCGCTGACCCCGCGCGCGGAAATCGAGGGCGAGATGGGCGATTCGCTGCCCGGCCTGCAGGCGCGGCTGATGAGCCAGGCGCTCAGGAAGCTGACCGCCTCGATCTCGCGCTCCAACACCATGGTCATCTTCATCAACCAGATCCGCATGAAGATCGGCGTCATGTTCGGCTCGCCGGAAACGACGACCGGCGGCAACGCGCTCAAGTTCTACGCCTCGGTGCGTCTCGACATCCGCCGCATCGGCTCGGTCAAGGACCGCGACGAGGTGGTCGGCAACCAGACGCGGATCAAGGTGGTCAAGAACAAGATGGCGCCGCCCTTCAAGCAGGTCGAGTTCGACATCATGTATGGCGAGGGCGTGTCGAAGATGGGCGAGCTGATCGATCTGGGCGTCAAGGCCGGCGTGGTCGAGAAGTCGGGCGCCTGGTTCTCCTACAATTCGCAGCGGCTCGGCCAGGGACGCGAGAATTCCCGCCAGTTCCTCAAGGACAATCCGGAGGTGGCCAACGAGATCGAGATGACGCTGCGCCAGAATGCCGGCCTGATCGCCGAGAAGTTCCTCGAGGAAGGCCGGTCGGACGAAGACGACAGCGCCGACGATTTCGGCGGGGATGCCGCCGAGATGTAAGGTCCGCGCTGCGCGATCCGCGGCGCAACCGCTTGCCAGACCGCCGGGCCCGTCCCGGCGGTTTCGTTTGCGCGAGGGTAATGCCGCGGGCGAATGGCGGGGCGGCCCGCGGCTTATTTGGGGCGCCGCGACGGCATGATCCCGGGGCTGCGCGGCCGATTGCGCGCCTGCGGCAATGCCACGTTGCCGGAATTGTGGACAGTGCCCATTCGGCCCGATAAAAGGCGCGTTTGTTTCCCCAGCCAATGCGGCAAACCGGACAGGGCCAAATATTCATGAGCGGCGTCAACGAGATCAGGTCGGCATTTCTCGATTTCTTTGCAAAGAACGGGCACGAGGTGGTCGCCTCCAGCCCGCTGGTGCCGCGCAACGATCCGACCCTGATGTTCACCAATGCCGGCATGGTGCAGTTCAAGAACGTATTCACCGGGCTGGAGACGCGGCCCTACACCCGTGCGGCGACCTCGCAGAAATGCGTGCGCGCCGGCGGCAAGCACAACGACCTCGACAATGTCGGCTACACCGCGCGCCACCACACCTTCTTCGAGATGCTCGGCAATTTCTCGTTCGGCGACTATTTCAAGGAACTGGCGATCGAACTGGCCTGGACATTGATCACGCGCGAATTCGGGATCGCCAAGGACCGGCTGCTGGTCACCGTCTACCACACGGACGACGACGCGGCGGCGTTGTGGAAGAAGATCGCCGGCCTGCCGGACGAGCGGATCATCCGCATCCCGACTCATGACAATTTCTGGGCGATGGGCGACACCGGCCCATGCGGCCCATGCTCGGAAATCTTCTACGACCATGGCGAGGGCATCGCCGGCGGACCGCCCGGAAGCCCGGACGAGGACGGCGACCGGTTCATCGAGATCTGGAACCTGGTCTTCATGCAGCACGAGCAGTTGACCAAGGACGAGCGCGTCGACCTGCCGCGTCCCTCGATCGACACCGGCATGGGACTGGAGCGCATCGCGGCGGTGCTGCAGGGCGAGCACGACAATTACGACATCGACCTGTTCAAGGCGCTGATCCGCACGTCGGAGGACCTGACCGGCGTGCCCGCCGAAGGCAAGAACCGGGCGAGCCATCGCGTCATCGCCGACCATCTGCGCGCGTCGAGCTTCCTGATCGCCGACGGCGTGCTGCCGTCGAACGAGGGCCGCGGCTATGTGCTGCGCCGGATCATGCGGCGCGCGATGCGCCACGCCCAGTTGCTTGGCGCCGCCGATCCGCTGATGTGGCGCCTGGTGCCGGCGCTGGTGCGCGAAATGGGCCAGGCCTATCCGGAACTGGTGCGCGGCGAGGCGCTAATCACGGAAACCCTGCAACTGGAAGAATCCCGGTTCCGCAAGACTTTGGCGCGCGGCCTCAACCTGCTGGAGGAGGCGACGGCGGGGATGGACAAGGGCGCGGTTCTCGACGGCGAGACCGCCTTCAAGCTTTACGACACCTACGGGTTTCCGCTCGACCTGACCCAGGATGCGCTGCGCCAGCGCGACATCGGTGTGGACACCGATGCCTTCAACGTGGCGATGGAGCGCCAGAAGGCCGAGGCTCGCGCCAACTGGGCCGGGTCCGGCGAAGCCGCGACGGAGACGATCTGGTTCGGCCTGCGCGAAAAGACCGGCGCGACCGAATTCCTCGGCTACGACACCGAGCAGGCGGAGGGCATCGTACAGGCGCTGGTGATGGATGGCGCGGAGGTTGATGCCGCCAATGCCGGCGAAACCGTCGCCGTGGTCGTCAACCAGACGCCGTTCTACGGCGAATCGGGCGGCCAGATGGGCGATACCGGCGAGATTTCGGGCGACGGGTTCCGCCTGACGGTGACCGACACGCAGAAGAAGGCCGACGGGCTGTTCGTGCATTACGCCGCCGTGGCCGAAGGCACGGTCAAGACCGGCGAGGCGGTCGAGTTGAGCGTCGACCACGCGCGTCGCACCCGGTTGCGGGCCAACCATTCGGCGACACACCTGGTACACGAGGCGTTGCGCGAGGTGCTCGGCACCCATGTCGCGCAGAAGGGGTCGCTGGTCGCGCCCGACCGGCTGCGCTTCGACTTCTCGCATCCCAAGCCGATCGCCGCCGACGAGCTGGAGCGGATCGAGGATATCGCAAATGAGGTCGTGCTGCAGAACGCGCCGGTGACGACGCGGCTGATGGCGGTCGACGACGCCATCAATGCCGGCGCGATGGCGCTGTTCGGCGAGAAATACGGCGACGAGGTGCGGGTCGTGTCGATGGGCACGGCGATGCACGGCGACAAGGCGGGCAAAACCTACTCGGTCGAGCTGTGCGGCGGCACCCATGTGCGCGCCACCGGCGATATCGGCCTTGTTCGGGTGGTCGCCGAAAACGCGGTTGCGGCCGGCGTGCGCCGTATCGAGGCGCTGACCGGCGGGGACGCCCGGCATTACCTGGAAGAGCAGGACCGTCGCGTCAAATCGATGGCTGCGGCGCTGAAGGTCGCGCCGGCGGACGCCGAGGCAAGGCTTGCCGCAGTGCTCGACGAGCGCCGCAAACTGGAGCGCGAGCTCGCCGAGGCCAAGCGCAAGCTTGCACTGGGCGGCGGCGCGGCGGGCAGCGCGGACAGCGCGCAGGAAGATGTCGGCGGCGTCGCCTTCTTGGGCCGGGTCGTCGAGGGCGTGTCGCCGAAGGACCTCAAGCCGCTCGCCGACGAGGGCAAGCAGGCGCTGGGTTCCGGCGTGGTGGCCTTCATCGGCGTCGGCGAGGATGGCAAGGCGAGCGTCGTGGTCGCGGTGACCGACGACCTAACGGCCAGGTTCAGCGCGGTCGATCTGGTCCGCAAGGCCTCCGAAGCGCTTGGCGGCAAGGGCGGCGGCGGCCGGCCCGACATGGCGCAGGCCGGCGGACCGGACGCGACCAAGGCGGACGACGCGATCGCGGCCGTCAGGGCGGCGCTGGCCTAGCGGCCGGTCAGGTCATGCGCCCGGTAACCGGGCTCAGGCGATCCGGACCACTTTGTCGTCGGGAGCGTGCGGGGCGGCATCGGCGCGCATGACGCGGTTACGGCCGGCCTGCTTGGCGGCATACATCGCGGAATCGGCCGCCATGATCGCCGCGTCGAGCGTGTTGTCCGGTGATGCCTGGGCGACCCCGGCGCTCACGGTCACGCCGATCGGGTGGCCGTCGAGATGCGAGTAGCTTTTGGCGAAGGCATGCCGCGTCCGTTCGGCGATCGCGTAGGCCGCTTCCATCGAGACATTGGGCAGAATGAGAACGAATTCCTCGCCGCCATAGCGGCCGAACAGGTCGTTGGTGCGCAGAAATGAGCGCATGACGTCTGCAAATCCCCTGATCACCGCGTCGCCGGCCTTGTGGCCGAGCGTGTCGTTGACGCGCTTGAAGTGATCGAGGTCGAACATGACGACCGACAGCGGCGAGCCGGTTTCGCGGCAGCGCTGGTGAAGCCGTTCGGCGCCATCGAAGAGAATGCGCCGGTTTGCCGCCCCTGTCAGCGGATCGATGTTGGCGGCTTCGATCCGGGACTGCTCCTGGCGTTCCTTGCCCATCATGAGGAGCGCGGTGGTTCCGCCCATGGCAAATACAATGGTGTCGAAGTGAACCATGCCGAACCACGAGAACAGGGCCGGGGCAGCGCCGGCGGCGAAATAACCGGAGGATGCGTCGTAGATGCCGCCGAGATAGGCGGTGGCGTGCAGCCCGAGGAACCCGGCCAGCGGCCAGCGATAGACGAGGCCTTCGTGGCGGGTCGACCACAACTCGGCGATGCAGGCGGCGGCGAAGGCCGGCCAGACTGCCAGGCTGACGATCAGCGACCAAAATTTCGTATCCAGGCCCGCCAGTCCCGTCACGAGCAGGACCGCGACCCATGCGGCCAAGCCGCCGGCCAGAACCGCAAGCGGGACCGACCGGCCGTTGAAGCGCCTGACACCGCCCCAATAGAGCGGCGCCGCCACGGTCGAAATCGCAGAACCCGCCGCCAGCGAGGCCTCAAGCCTCAGCGCCGTGCCGGTGATCAGCAGGGCAACGCTCGCCGCGTTCAGCAAGCTGGCGGCCGCCCACCACAACAGGGCCTTCTCGCCCTTCAGGCGATAATAGGCGCAGCACACCATGACCCCTGCGAAGATCAGGACGAACGCGCCCGGCAGCATTAGCGTCAGTGGGTCGAAATGCATCTCGGCATGCCTCGCATACTCGATTGCGCCTTGTACCGGGCGTCAGAGACAACCGGCCTTTTGCGCGGAAGCACGTCTCTTGTCGGACCGCAAAGGGCCGGTCACGCCAGGAATTCGACGGCGCCAGTACGCCAGATTGCCACGGAACCTGTGAAAAAATGCTTACATTTGCGGAAAATATGCGCGGGCGGGCTGCTGCAACGCGAAAGCAAAAAAAGGCCGCGGATCGCTCCGCGGCCTTTTTCGAACTGGTGCCGGCGCGGTTACGCCATCGCCATCTGAAGGTTCTCGTCGACCTTGTCGAGGAACCCGGTGGTCGAGAGCCAGGGCTGGTCGGGGCCGATCAGCAGCGCCAGGTCCTTGGTCATGAAGCCGGATTCGACGGTGCTGACGCAGACCTTTTCCAGCGTGTCGGCGAAGCGCTTGAGATCGGCATTGTCGTCGAGCTTGGCGCGATGGGCGAGGCCGCGCGTCCAGGCGAAGATCGAGGCGATCGAGTTGGTCGAGGTCTCCTCGCCCTTCTGGTGCTGGCGGTAGTGGCGCGTCACGGTGCCGTGGGCGGCCTCCGCCTCGACGGTGCGACCGTCGGGCGACATCAGCACCGAGGTCATCAGGCCGAGCGAGCCGTAGCCCTGGGCGACCGTGTCGGACTGGACGTCGCCATCATAGTTCTTGCAGGCCCAGACATAGCCGCCGGACCATTTCAGGCTGGCCGCGACCATGTCGTCGATCAGGCGGTGCTCGTACCAGATCTTGGCTTCCTTGAACCTGTCCTCGAATTCGGCCTCGTAGACCTCCTGGAAGATGTCCTTGAAGCGGCCGTCATAGGCCTTGAGGATGGTGTTCTTGGTCGACAGGTAGACCGGGTAACCACGCAGCAGGCCGTAGTTGAGCGAGGCGCGGGCGAAATCGCGGATCGACTCGTCGAGGTTGTACATCGCCATGGCGACGCCGGAGGAGGGCGCGTCGAACACGTCGTGCTCGATGACCTGGCCATCCTCGCCGACGAACTTGATGGTCAGCTTTCCCTTGCCGGGGAAGCGGAAATCGGTCGCCTTGTACTGGTCGCCGAAGGCATGGCGGCCGACGATCACCGGCTTGGTCCAGCCGGGAACGAGGCGCGGCACGTTCTTGCAGATGATCGGCTCGCGGAAGATGACGCCGCCGAGAATGTTGCGGATGGTGCCGTTGGGCGACCGCCACATCTTCTTCAGGCCGAACTCCTCGACGCGCGCCTCGTCGGGCGTGATCGTGGCGCATTTTACGCCGACGCCGTGTTTCTGGATGGCGTGGGCGGCATCGACCGTGATCTGGTCGTTGGTCTCGTCGCGCTTTTCGACCGACAGATCGTAATATTCAAGATCGAGGTCGAGATAGGGGTGGATCAGCTTTTCCTTGATGAGCTGCCAAATGATGCGGGTCATTTCGTCGCCGTCGAGTTCGACGACCGGATTATCCACCTTGATCTTCGCCATAAGTATCGCCTCGTTCATGGAATTTGGCGGGGTCTCCGCCGGATGGGAAATTCGAATTCGGGGCCCCTATAGCATTGTGCAACGGCGACGCAAAGTTATGCTGTAGCAGTACAGGCTTCGGCGACCTGCCGGCTGTGGGAAAGGACAGATCACGTGCCAACCGAACCGCGCTTCGCCTTCGCCGAGGTCAACGGAATCACGATCCATTACGCGGCGGCGGGCAATGCCGAGGCGCCGCTGCTGCTTTGCCTGCACGGCTTTCCGGAATACTGGCGGGCGTGGGGCGACGTGATGCCGCTGCTGGCCGGCCGGTTTCACGTCGTGGCGCCCGACCAGCGCGGCTACAACCTGTCGTCCAGGCCGCAGGCGCTGGCCGATTACCGCGCGCGGCTTCTGGCCAACGACATGCCGGCGCTTGCCGACCATTTGTCGCCCGACCGTCCCTATGTGCTGGCCGGGCATGACTGGGGCTCGGCGGTGGCCTATGCGATGGCGTTCGCGCAGCCCGAGCGCATCAGCCGGTTCGTCATCGCCAACGGGGTGCACCCCTGGTGTTTCCAGAACGCGATCATCCACGACCCAGGCCAGCGCGCGGCGAGCCAGTACATGAACCGGCTGCGCGAACCCGATGCCGAAGCCCTGCTGTCGGCCAACGATTTCGCCAAGCTGTTTGGAATGATCGAAAAATTCGCGCCGGCGCCGTGGCTGACCGCCGAATTGCGCAAGGAGTACCTTGCGGCGTGGTCACAGCCGGGCGCGCTGACGGGCATGCTCAACTGGTACCGCAGTTCGCCGATCCTGGTGCCGGGCATCGGCGAGGAACCGGGCGAGGCGCCGGTTCTCGCGCTGACGCCGGAGGCCGCGCGCGTGCACATGCCCCACCTCGTGGTCTGGGGCGAGGACGACGTCGCCTTGCGGCCGACTTGCCTCGACGGGCTGGAGCGGTTCGTGCCGGACCTCGTGATCCGCCGCATCGCCGGGGCCACCCACTGGGTGCTGCACGAAAAGCCGCGCGAGGTGGCGCAGGCGATGCTGGATTTCCTCGACTGAGGCGCGCACGGGCGGTGTTCCGTTTGGCCGGAAAATGTGTCAGGGAACACCCGACCTTCCCACCGGAACCGATCGACCATGGCTGGCACTGACCGCGAAAGAATGCTGATCGCAGACGGGCCCGCCGTGATCCTGGTGGAGCCGCAGATGGGCGAGAATATCGGCATGGTCGCGCGCGCCATGGCGAATTTCGGCCTGGCCGAGCTGCGCCTGGTCAACCCGCGCGATGGCTGGCCCAGCGAAAAGGCGCGCGCGGCGGCCTCAAAGGCGGATCATGTGATCGACGGCGCGACCGTGTATGCCACCCTGCGCGAAGCGATCGCCGACATGGAGTTCGTGTTCGCGACGACGGCGCGCCAGCGCGACGGCTTCAAGACCGTGCGCGGGCCGGGCGAGGCGGCGCGGATGCTGCGGGAACGCCATGCCGCCGGCACCAGAACCGCGATCCTGTTCGGGCGCGAACGCATCGGGCTGGAAAACGACGAGGTCGGACTGGCCGATGAGATCGTGACCTTTCCGGTCAACCCGGCCTTCGCCTCGCTCAACATCGCCCAGGCGGTGCTGCTGATGTCGTATGAGTGGATGAAGACCGGGCTGGCCGACGAGACCGCGCCGCAATTTTCGGGCCCGCGGATGAAGCCGGCGACCAAGGAGCAACTGACCGGGCTGTTCGACCAGTTGGAGGAAGCGCTGGAGGCGCGCGGCTATTTCAGGCCACCGGAACGGAAGGCCAAGCTCGTCGACAATCTGCGCGCCGTGCTGACGCGGCCGGGATTTTTTGCGCCCGAGATCGACGTGCTGCGCGGGGTGATCCGTTCGCTCGACCGGTTCAGCCGCACCAACCGGCGCGGCGACGGCCCGCCGGACGACGGCAGGCCGAAGCCATGAGCGGCAGTCCCATCCTGTTTTTCGATTCCGGCATCGGCGGGCTTTCCGTGGTCAAGGAGGCGCGCATCCTGCTGCCGGGGCACCGGCTGATCTATGTCGCCGACGACGCGGCCTTTCCCTATGGCGGCTGGGAGGAGGGCGCTTTGCTGGACAGGCTGATCGGGCTGTTCGGGACGCTGATCGACCGCTACCGGCCGGAAATCGCGGTCATTGCCTGCAACACCGCCTCGACGCTGGCGATCGACGCGTTGCGCAAGGCCTATCCCGTCCAGCCCTTCGTCGGCACCGTGCCGGCGGTCAAGCCGGCCGCCGAGCGAACCCGGTCGGGGCTGGTTTCGGTGCTGGCGACGCCAGGCACCGTGAAACGGCAATATACGCGCGACCTGATCGAAAAATACGCCTCGCGCTGCCATGTGCGCCTGGTCGGCTCGGAACGCCTCGCCGCGCTCGCCGAAACCTACATGCGCGAGGGTTTCGTCGACGAAGCCGCCGTGGCGGCCGAAATCGCGCCCTGCTTCGTCGAGCGGGACGAACGGCGCACCGACATCGTCGTTCTGGCCTGCACCCACTATCCGTTCCTGGTCAACCGGATGCGCAAGATGGCGCCCTGGCCGGTCGATTGGATCGATACCTCCGAGGCGATCGCGCGCAGGGCGCTCGACCTGCTCAAGGCGATGCCGCCGGCGCCGGACGATCCGGGCGACCTGGCGGATGTGGCCGTGTTCACCTCCGGCGAGCCGGACCTGGCGCAAAGGCGTCTTGCGCGGGGCTTCGGTTTCACCGCATTCGAGTAACGCGGCACCTTTCCAGCAGGACAACCGGGGACTATTCTCGGCCGGTGTCTGCCGGAGGGTTCGCCATGCCGTTTCGAAACTCAGTCGCGGCGCTGTTGCTGCTGGTACTTTCCGCGCCGACGGCCGGCCAGGAAATCGAACCCGGAAAAGAAGGGGAACTCGCCACGCTACTGGCGCCGGTGTCCGGCGCGCATATCTGCTGGCGGCGCATCTACTCCAGGGATCATCTGGCGAAACATCCGGCACAGACGGTCACCGATATCGAATTCCGCCTGGCCTACCAAACCTATGGCCCGGACAAAGACTTTCCCGAAATGCTGCACAGCTACATGTTCCAGCTTCTGGCGAGGCGGCGCGGCGAGACGAAACGCCTGCAGAATGTCGGAAACTGCATGATCAGGGATGACGGACGGGTGTTTTGCGGCATCGACTGCGATGGCGGCGGCGTCTATCTTCGGCATCGGGACGGCAACCGGAAACTCCTCGTCGGCTTCGACGAGATGTGGGGTATCGCGCTGACCGATTGCGGCGGAGAGACCGAGGAGGCCGATGAGCCGGAGGCGGTGCCGCTGGTGCCGGGCAAGGACGACAAGAGTTTTCTGCTCGACCGCGTCGACGATGCCGAATGTCCCGCCTTCGACGAGTGGCTGCCGCCTTCCAACTAGGAGATTCCGCCTGGCGCGCGCGCCTGCTTCAGGCGCGTCTACGACAAGGCGCACCTTGCAACTCATCCCCACCAGACAGTGACAGCGATGGAATTCCGCCTGGCCTATCATCGTTTCGGACCGGACGAGGCCTATCCGGAGCGTCAGCGCAACTACTATTTCGGTCTGCCGGTGAAACGGCGCGGCGAAAGACGGGCGTCTGTCGGGCATGGGCGAATGCACACCGACACCTTCCGGCGGGATTGCCTGCGGCATTGAGTGTGACGGCGGCGAGGAGGACAATGCGGCAGACCCGGAGGCCGGCAGGGACGATCGCACGTTCCGACTCGATCCGGTGCCCGAGACGAGGTGTCTCGCCTACGAGACGTGGTAAGCCCTAATCCAGGGCCCAGTCGAAGGCGCGGTGGATGACGGCCGCGCCGCCCTTTTCGAACCACTTGCCGTGGGCAATGACGATTTTCTCCGGCGCGCATTCAAGCATCCACTCGGCGCACGCGCGAATTTCGTCGCGGCCTTTCCAGA